>JBGSOE010000337.1:0-5546 GCA_041739295.1 Thiohalobacterales bacterium
ATCGCGCGGGCAAACTCGTGGCTGACCGCACAGCCATAGTTAGCCTGGGTCACACCTTCGCGCGCCTTGTACCATTCGGCGATATAGGATCCCGCACAGCCCATCTCGAAATCCATGCTGCTGGTCAACCCGTCGCGCAACCCGAGGGAATAGCCGATCGGCATTTGAAAGTGGAAATGGGTGTCGATAAAGCCCGGTGCCACGATTTTGCCGGTGGCATCTATCGTCTTGGCACCCTTCAGCGGGGTTTTGCTGATCTCGGCAATGCGGCCATTTTTGATGCCGACGTTGGCGACACCGTCAAATAGCGTCTCAGGGTCCATGACGCGGCCGTTGTTGATCACCAGATCGTAATCGACGGCCAATGCCGGCATGGCCATAACAAGGGTCAGTACCGATAAACTCAAAGAAATTCTTAAGCGTTTCATTTTCTTTCTCCTCTCATTGGGGAAAACATAAAAAGATTAATAGCAAGGCTACCGCCCACTGGGCGGGGTACTACTCACTGGTTCGGGTCAAACACCCTTGGCTCGATAGAAATTTGGTCCAGCCGACCCTTTTCCATTACCGGGAAACGAATTGGCTTACCTGGAAAGACCTTTTGCGCCACGGAATCTTTCACCACCACGACACCATTCACCAGCACATAAGGCATGCCAGTTGTCGGCAACGCGCCCTTGCCGGGCTCGTAAGTGCTGTTGTCGGTGACCGTGTCCGGGTTGAAGACGACGATGTCAGCATCCATACCTTCTTGCATGCGTCCTTTTGTTTTGAACTGAGGGATACCGCCTAACTCGTCAAAATACTTGGCGTGCAGGTAGCTCATCTTGGAAATGGCTTCCATCAAAGGCATGATTTTGTCTTCGCGCACCATGCGCAGCACCTTGGCGCGGGTACCTGCGCTGCGCGGGTGGACTGACTTGCCTTCGTACGAGGAATCCCAAGGGTAGTAGTTGCCCTTTGCATCTTGGATAGCCATACCGTCGGAGACAACGACGACTCCTGGCGCCGCCATCCATTTGCCGATGTCTTTCTCGGGATTGTTGTAAATCACAATTGCCCTACCGGGATCATTCTTGCGGACGTCTTCATACATCGCCTTGTCCCAACGGGTGCCATCAAGGTTCGAAACGTCCGAATAGGTGATTCCCATTTGAGCCATACTTCCTTCCGTAAGAATATCGGTAGAAGCAATGGTAGAACCAGCTGCATAAGGGTAAACCTCACCCCATACCTTGGCGCCTCTTTTTTCTCTTGCGGCGTTAATCAAAGGAATGGTGTATTCCCAGTCCATGACGGAGTTCAGGTGTACTGCCATAAAAGGCGCATCCAAAACCATGGCATTTGCCAGCATCTCCTGTATGCCCAATGCCCCCTCAGTGGGTGGACGAATACCTGCGAAACGCACATGGCCATTAGAAATACGACCGTATTTTGCCGCCAACTCCTGGTATTTATACAATTCGTACGAGGTAACCCCCGTGGTCATATAACCGACCGGAATGCCCACGCCTAAAGCTCCTTGGCGAAGGCCTTCGTCGACATAGCTCATAATTTGAGTCATCTGCTGTTTATTGGGCAAGGTGGATGACCAGCCGGGCTTGCGTCCTGCTTTCTGGGCCTTTGCCGCGGCGCCAGGCACCACTGAACGGAACAGCTCGCCCATCTCATTTCCACTAGCCGCTATTTCAGGACCATCCAACACCGATGCACGGGCAAGCGTTGCGAGCACGACCATACCGTAGTTGCTCTGGGTTTTACCCTCGGCATCTGCATACCATTTGGCGATATCGCCGGCGCCTGCTTCAAAATCCATCTGGGTGGTCAAGCCATCACGCAAATTAACCTTGCGACTAAACTGATCTGTTGCGTGCTGGTGCCCTTCAATAAAGCCCGGGGCTACGACGTGACCACTGGCGTCGATGGTTTCTTTACCGCTGATTGCGTCCGTGGTGATAATGACAATTTTGCCATCCTTTATCCCAACATTGCGCACGCCATCAAAGTTGGTCTCCGGGTCCATGACCCTGCCGTTGTTGATCACGACATCGTAATCGGCGGCCACTGCCGGCAGGACCATAATAAGGTTTAGAGCCAACAAGCTCAAAAGCACTCCAAGTCGTTTCATTTCATTTCTCCTTATTAGAGATGAGAACCTTGAGCAAGGTTCTCGATCACCTTAATTAACAGTGTTCTTGTAGATTTTGCCGTCCTTCATGATGAGGTCGAAGTTGGCCTCGGCATCGCCGACCAGGTCAAGGTTTTCCAGCGGATTACCGTCGACGAGGATCAGGTCGGCATAGGCACCTTCCTTGATCACGCCGAGCGGGCCTTCCTGGTAGGGATGGCGCGGGCCGCTCATCATCAGCAGTTCGGCGTTGTCCGAGGTCACCATCTTGAGCGCCTCGTAGGGGGTGAACCAGTGCTTCAGCTTGGTCACCATCTTGCCCTGCTTCGATGCGGCCGCAGGGTCGAACAGCATGTCCGTGCCGAACGCGATTTTCACGCCCATCGCCTTCGCAGCCTCGTAATTCCTGCCGGTTCCATCGGTGGCTACGATCCACTTCGCCGTGCTCGCGGGATTGTCGGACACCAGCCTGTCCTCGTCGTCGATGAGCGGCTGCGCGCTCAGCCAGACGCCGTTGTCCTTCATCATCTGGAGGGTCTCTTTCTCCATGATGAGATTGCCGTGTTCGATCGTCTTGACCCCGGCCTTGATCGCCCTCTGGATGGCCTTGTCCGTAAAGATGTGCGCGGCGACATAGGTGTTCCAGTTCTCCGCCACACCGACGATCGCCTGCATCTCTTCGACAGAGTACTGGGTGACATCCAGCGGGTCATAGACCGAGGTCACGCCGCCGCCGCCCGCGATCTTGATCTGGGTCGCGCCCATACGCAGAATTTCGCGCGCCTTGCGCGTTACATCCGGAACACCGTCGCCAATGGCGACCACTCCGTTGCGCTCCAGGTAAGGCAGCGAGTCCGATGGCTGACGCGGCACGTAATTATAGGGATACAGATCAAAGTGGCCCCCGGTTTGACCCAGCGGCGGTCCGGACACCAACATGCGGGGACCGGGAAATTTTCCGGCATCGATGGCTTTGTGAACGGCAAACGGGTTGCCACCAATGTCGCGGACTGTTGTGAAGCCGCGCATCAGCACCTGTTCGTTGCCCAGCAATCCGGCAATCGTAATATCACCCATATCAGCGGAGTTCAAAAGCGGTCCCACCGTCATATTCGCGAGGTAGGTGTGCCAGTGCACGTCGATCATGCCTGGCATCATCGTTCGACCACCACCGTCGATCATGGTCACGTTGTCGGTCTGAATGATAGCTAATGGCTCATTCGACACCGTCTCGATCAGGTTGTCCTTCACCAGGACATGCATGTTCTCGAGGAGTGTTTCATTTTCCCCGTCGAAGATGTTCACGTTACTGAACAGTGTCAGTTTCGGGGCTTCTGGCTTTGTGGCGTGTGAATAGCCTGAGAAACAAACAATACCGGTCAGTAACGCCGTTGCGATGACGTTTACACGCTTGCTCATCCTGTTTCCTCCAATTGGTTAATCTAGCGGTCACTCCTGAGTGAGTGCCAGATAGACAGTTGCCGTCCGCCGTCACCCGCCGGCCAAGCGTTTGGCCGCGGCGCGCGGGTAACCCGGTGAGTGATCAACCCCTGCAATCTTCTCGTCGTTTGGGGCAAGGGCCTGAGTCGTCCTGAAGGCGAAGGCCCCGACCGCGGCGCTCCTACCGCGGAACGCGCGCCTGTCGATACCCTGGTCGGTTGTCTCGGCATTTTCGTTCTCGCTGTGCTGCTTCTTGCTGCTCATCGTCGCTAGATCTATTGCCTCAAGGTGCGTGTCTGTTGGTCCGGCATACGCTTGCGACCGTCAGGCCGTTGAACCATTTCTGAGAGGGGTTGTTCACGACCGGCGCGATGTTGAAGCTGATCATCCATTGCGGACCATTGGTTGCAGAGTGGCGAGCGACGTGTTGGGGTTGGCAAGCTCGCGCGCGACCGCACTGGCCGACTGGCCGGCCGCATCGCCTTCCGCCGCGCTCGCGCAACTGACCGTACAGAGGAGTAACGGCATGGCCAGGCGGGGCGAGGAGGATCGTGAATCCCTATGGGAAGCAAAAGACCGGCCGACGGGGCTCATTGCAGCTCCGGTGCTGCAAAGACTACCGCCCCGGATGCGCCCGACCTAGACCGACGGCTCAACAGCTCCGAACGCTATCGTGCTGCGACACGGCTGACTAGAGTCCCTTTCGGGACGGTGGCACGCGCAAGGAGAGTGCAGTAGGCTCCGGAAGTTAATCAGGGAATACGCTGATAAATCGGAACTTCCCTGTGCCAGAGTAGCCATGGCTATTTCGGCAGTCCTGTTAAGCACCGGCGCCCAAGCAACAGCCAGGCTCGCCCAAGCCGGCGTTCGTCATCGATTGATCGCGCTTGCGCGAGGCGCGTTTCTGACACCACGAGGCCGACCATGCTCGCTCCGCGTTTCCCCTCCCCGCGGTTTCGGGAGGCCTTCAAGACCGCCCTGGCGGTTGTACTGGCCTACGGCATCGCGCTCTCCATGGATTGGGAGAAGCCCATGTGGGCGGCGTTTGCGGTCGCCTTCATCAGCCTTGCGACGGTCGGGCAGTCGCTGCACAAGGGTGCCCTGCGCATGTTGGGGACCCTGGTGGCGGGGGTCGTCTCGCTCACCCTAGTGGCCCTGTTTCCGCAGGAGCGTTGGTGGCTGATGGTGTTTCTATCGGCCTTCGTCGGACTGTGCACCTACCGGATGGGGGGCAGCAAGCGCCCGTACTTCTGGAATGTGGCGGCCTTTGTGAGCTTGATTATCTGCATGGAGTCGGTCCCGGCGACCGCATATGCCTTCGATCTTGCGGTGCTGCGCTCGCTGGAGACCGGTCTCGGCATCCTCTGCTACACGCTGGTCACCGTATTCCTCTGGCCCACCGGCACGGCGGCCGAGCTCGACGCGGCGGTGCGCGGGCTCGCCGCTACCCAACACCGGCTCTACCAGGGCTACCTCCGGCTGCTCGCCGGGAAAGCCGAAGGCGAAGACCTGCAGCCGCTGCGGCTAGAGGAGGTCCAGCAGCTCGGTCAGTTCAGCGATGCACTCATGGGCGCGCGGGCAGATACCCACGAAGTCTGGGAGCTACGCCAACAGTGGGCGCGGCTGGAGGCCGATGTCCGGGAAATGATGGCGGCGCTGGCACGCTGGCACGCTGGCGCGAGAGCTTCGACGAGGTCCAGGCGCTGGACCTGAAGGCGCTGATGCCCGAGTTCCCGAGCCTGGCCGAGGAATTGGACGCCCGCCTCGGACAGATCGAGCGCATCCTCTCGGGCAAGGCCCCCGAACGGCAGCCAAAGCCCCTCGACCCATCCCTTAACACGGAGGCGATCTGCGCCCTGTCCCATTTCGATCGGGCGGCGCTGGCGCTGTTTCGCAGCCAGCTTCGGCGTCTGGAGTCGCTGACGCGGTCAGTGTTCGAGACCGCCGCCGACATCAAGGGTTTCGCGGCAGCGAGCCC
>JBGSOE010000368.1:0-4115 GCA_041739295.1 Thiohalobacterales bacterium
AAGGACGAACCGGTTCCGGCAGTAAACCCTTGCGCTGATAGAAGCGGATCGTCTCGACATTGACACCCGCTGCGCTCGCCAGGATGCCGATGGTCGTGACCTTGGATTGCTCTCCCATAATGCTTGACTCCGTACTTAGGTACGCAAGTAAGGTTACGCGACTCAAGCAGGATTCAAAAGAGCCAAACGCTCAGAGGAAAACCCAATGGCTATTAATCCACTCAATCTGTTGACCCGCCTCGGAGACAAGGCCGGCTCTATAGGCGCACTGGTTTCCGCCATGGGTTGCGGGATGTGTTTCCCGGCCATCGCCAGTCTCGGCGCGGCCCTGGGGATGGGCTTTTTAAGCCAGTGGGAAGGCCTGTTCGTCAATACGCTTCTGCCTTTCTTTGCCGGCATCGCGTTGGCCGTCAGTGCGATTGGCTGGTTCAGTCATCGACAGTGGTATCGGAGTGCATTGGGTATGCTTGGTCCGATTGTGGTGCTGCTATCGCTCTATCCCTGGTTCAAATATGGCTGGAGCAGTTACGCCACCTACACCGGACTTGGCCTGATGCTGGCCGTTTCCATCTGGGATCTGGTAGCGCCGACCAACCGCCGCTGCGACGTAGATGGCTGCGAACTACCTGCGCAACGCGGATGACGACTAGGCCGCATTTCTCACCGCGGATCGTCGCGAGGGCGTCGAGGAGCCTGTGGATGCAGGGCGCACGCAGTGGAAGACGGTGCTGGCGTAGCCGACACTACATCAATCCGGCTGGGGCGAGTACGCACTGCAGATGCAGGCTCATCGGCGGCCGCAGTAGATCCGTGGTGAGTAATGCGGGCTAGGCCATTGCCAATACCCCAGAGGCCAGATTTCATGACCCAGTTGAAGATCACCGGAATGACCTGCGTCGCCTGCGCGGTGCATGTAAAAGAAGCCTTGGAGAATGTGCCGGGGGTACGGTCGGCGCTCGTATCCTATCCGCGCGGTACTGCACAACTCACCACGGAGCCCGGCATGTTGCCCGCTGCGCTAACCGCTGCCGTGACGGCGCTCGGTTATCAAGTCACGTTTGCCGAAGCACAGACTGCCTCGACGAAAGGCGATCTGCTCGACAAGGCGCTGGGAAAATCTGAAGGCAGTGAAAAATCCACCGCTGATGGTAATGGACTGCATATCGCCGTGATCGGCAGCGGCGGTGCCGCAATGGCAGCGGCACTGAAGGCGGTCGAACGTGGTGCGCGAGTCACCCTTATCGAGCGCGGCATCCTCGGTGGCACCTGCGTGAATGTCGGCTGCGTGCCGTCCAAGATACTGATACGCGCCGCCCACATCGCACATCTGCGCCGCGAAAGTCCATTCGATGACGGTATCGCGGCCACTTCACCGGCGATCAGGCGCGACCGTTTACTTGCCCAGCAACAGGGACGCGTCGATGCGCTACGGCACGCCAAGTACGAGGGCATCCTGGAGAGCACTCCGGCCATCAGCGTGCTGCGCGGGACAGCCGAATTCAAAGATAGTCACAGCCTGATCGTGCGCATGGATGACGACCGCGACCATGCCGTGGCCTTCGATCGCTGTCTGATCGCCACCGGCGCCAGTGCGGCTGTACCCCTCATCCCCGGCCTTAGAGACACTCCGTATTGGACCTCAACCGAAGCCTTGACGAGCACGTCCATTCCGCCACGGTTGGCAGTCATCGGTTCGTCGGTCGTCGCGGTGGAACTGGCCCAGGCGTTCGCGCGACTGGGCAGCAAGGTGACGGTCCTGGCGCGCAACACGCTTCTATTCCGCGAAGATCCGAGCATTGGCAAAGCTGTTACAGCCGCCTTCCGTGCCGAGGGCATCGAGGTGATTGAACACACCCAGACCGATCATGTCGCCTATATAAATAATCAATTCGTGCTCAGTATGGGCCATAAGGAAGTGCGCGCCGACAACGTACTCATCGCCATAGGCAGAGCACCCAATACGCGTGACCTGGGGTTGGAAGCGGCGGATGTCGCCGTCAACGCGCAGGGCGCCATCGTCATCGACCGCGCCATGCGCACGAGCATGCCGCACATCTACGCGGCCGGCGATTGCACCGACCAGCCGCAGTTCGTCTATGTCGCGGCGGCGGCCGGCACCCGTGCGGCGGTCAATATGACCGGGGGCAATGCGGCGCTCGATCTGACCACCATGCCTGCCGTGGTATTCACGGATCCGCAAGTGGCGACGGTCGGTTTGAGTGAGTCAGAGGCACATGCAAGTGGCATAACGACCGACAGCCGCACACTCACTCTCGACAATGTGCCGCGTGCGCTCGCCAATTTCGACACCCGTGGCTTCATCAAGCTGGTCGCTGAGGCGGGATCGGGCCGGTTGATCGGCGTAGAAGCAGTGGCAACAGGGGCCGGCGAACTGATCCAGGCAGCGGCGTTAGCAATCCATCATCATATGACAGTGCGGGAACTCGCCGACCAATTGTTTCCGTATCTCACGATGGTTGAGGGGCTGAAACTCGCGGCACAGACCTTCAATAAAGACGTCAAGCTGCTCTCCTGCTGTGCGGGATAGTGGCATCGGCTCTCCCGGTTTTGGGGTTATGCTTGCTGGTGTTTTCCTTGAAACGGGCAATCCCGATCCTGCTCGGTGCAATGGCCATGGGATGGCTGGAAAGCCTGTCGGGACTGAGTAGATTTCACAGGGTTTTTGAAATCATTGGTGGTGATTCTGCTGATCGCGACCGGTTTGTTCCTACTTAACAGCTATTTAATCCTTTTTCCCGCGCTGGCAGTATGAGGCCGCATGAACTGGTACACCCGCCCAGAATCCTGGTCGTTTATTTTTTACAGGTATCTGCCACGCCTGACGCTTTGCAGTCTGGTGTGGGAGATCGTACAGTTGCCACTCTACACCCTGTGGACAGAACCGAGTCTGAGCAGGATCGCGTACGCCATCACACATTGCACCCTGGGCGATGCCATGATCGGAACGGCAGCGTTAGTCCTCGCCTTGTGTCTGAGCGGTGCCGGCGAACGCGCCACCTGGCCAAGAACAAGGATCATCATATTGATGATTTTTTCCGCAGTCGCCTACACACTGCTAAGCGAGAAAATCAATTTGACCCAAGGTAATTGGGCGTATTCCGACTGGATGCCGGTAGTGCCATGGCTCAAGGTAGGCGTGGCGCCGTTGCTGCAGTGGGTCTTCGTGCCACTCGTGGCCTGGTGGTGGGCACAACGGCAACGCGAATTACCACCATTGCGTTGACGCATGCACCAACTTCGATACGCTCGCCATCATCAAACTGGACATCGGGGTGAATTCGGATCGTCTGCTCCGGGAAAGAGCCGGAAGTGAATGAACTTCCGTTCGCACACCTCCGTCCCGCGCTACACCTCATAATGATTCAGGCGTCGTATTGCTCTCGCAACCTACCGTCTCGCACGGCATAAGACCCAAGCGACGAGCCAGCATTAGGCCGCAGGCGACACCCACAATGAGCATCAGATAACTCCACAGGCTATGCGGCGTCATTGAGGGAATCAGCCGCAGCAATAAAGTGTCGTTGCCTCCCGGAATCAATGCGCCGCCGAGTCCCATGAAGATTCCACCGATTAAATTTCTGCCCCAGCCTCGAATCGGTTTGCGACTCCGCCAGGAGCCGCGTCGCCATGCTGAAAGGAGCATGCCGGACAACAGCGCCGGCAGCAGTACAAGTTGCAACACGGACGGCAAGAGTCGTTCTCCAACCAGCGCACCCGCGGTCGCCTGCAGGCTGTTGCTATACGTCCAATGACCAAAACCCAGATAGAGGATCCCCCCACCCAGCCCAAGAATCACAGCGGTCGCGGCGGGACTGAAACTTTGGTTGTGTTGCAGACGCTTCAATTTGGTTCGACGACGCCACAGACGTGAAGATTCAACCACGGCCCAGACCACCAACACCCCCATCAGTGGCACCAGCCACGGCGTGGAGTGCGATGCTAACTCCGACTTTACCGGCTCTGCCTTCATCAACGGTAATAGATACCACAGGGCACTGCCGCCGAGAAAACCGCCGAGACTGGCGAGCATTCGCCAGTCCCTGTCGGCGAGACGCTGCAATGTGGAAAATGAGCAACCCCTGTTCAAGGCGGCG
>JBGSOE010000409.1:0-2906 GCA_041739295.1 Thiohalobacterales bacterium
CCCATTAACTTTTTGTTGTTATACCGTAAGTTGGTGCAGTGATTGAGAAACAAGGTGTTAGCTGGCAGTGGAAACATGAAAATCGATAACAACTTCCCGTCATTCCGGCGCAGGCCGGAGTCCAGAGGTTTCAACGACTTACTGGATACCGGATCAAGTCCGGTATGACGAGGTGGAGTTAATGGGACAGCAGTGAGTCTGACCCCATTGAAACCAAACAGACGATGAAGCCAAGTGACGGCTTTGTATCCTGATTAGCGCCATATGTGATCAATGGGGTGAAATATGTCTGCAGTAATGAGTGAGCAATACAAGGTCAAGAAAGAGCCCTTCTACAAGTCCGTCGGAAACGAAGTCGAGCTGTACGAAGCCGCCTATAGCGCGCGTATGCCGATGATGCTGAAAGGACCGACCGGCTGCGGTAAGTCCCGCTTTGTCGAGTACATGGCCTGGAAGCTGGGTCGCCCGCTGATCACGGTTGCCTGTAACGAAGACATGACCGCCTCGGATCTTGTTGGTCGTTTCCTGCTCGATAAAGAAGGCACCAAGTGGCAAGACGGCCCGCTGACCACGGCCGCTCGTATCGGTGCGATTTGCTATCTCGATGAGGTTGTCGAGGCGCGCCAGGACACCACCGTCGTGATTCACCCCCTGACTGACCATCGCCGCACCTTGCCTTTGGATAAGAAGGGCGAACTGGTCGAAGCGCACAAAGATTTTCAGCTGGTGATTTCCTATAACCCGGGTTATCAGAGCTTGATGAAAGATCTGAAGCAATCCACCAAGCAACGATTCGGCGCGCTGGATTTTGATTATCCGGAAGAGAACATCGAGACCGATATCGTCGCTCTTGAATCTGGCGTGGATAAAGTCATCGCGGCCAAGCTGGTGCAGATTGCACATCGTGCGCGCAATCTCAAGGGCCATGGTCTGGACGAAGGCATCTCCACGCGTCTGCTGGTGTACTCGGGGCAGTTGATTGTGAAGGGTGTTGAGCCGAGTGCCGCCTGCACCATGACCATGGTAACGCCGCTGACCGATGATCCGGATATGCGCGACACGCTGAATGCCGCGGTGCAGACATTTTTTGGTTGATAGAAAACAGGGTTAGATGCGAACGGCGCTGGAATATGCTCAGCGCCAATGTCATCCCGGCGAAGGCCGGGATCCAGAACCCTCATCCGTGCTGAACCCATGGGTTCCGGCCTGCGCCGGAATGACGAAACAACGGGGACAAGATGGCTATCAAACTGGAAGACTACGAAGACATTCTGCAAGGCGCCGCGCACGAGGTGCATGACGTGCTGAAGGATACCTTACTCGAGGCGTCGCACGTCATGTCGCCTGTAGGCCTGCAGGACTATATGGAAGGTGCCAAGGCATTGATCAACCTGGGCCGCGGTAACGATCTGGTCATTTCCTATCTGCAGCAAATGCCGATGGTGGCCAAAGAGTGCGGTGAAGATATTGTTCCCGACTGCGTCGCCGCCGCACTGAAGCTGTCTTCCATGACCTCGGGCGAGGTCATCGCCCTCATGTTCAACAGTCTGCCGACCGCATCGCGGCGTTTGGGTGATGCGGAATTGCTGCGTGGTTATCTGACGCTGATCCATCAGCTGTCAGCAACCGCGGCGCGCGGTCTGCGTCCTTTGCTTAGTCATATCGACGAGCTGCTTTCCAAACTGACCTTGAGTGGCCTGCGTCGCTGGACCAATTTCGGTGCCCAGGCGTATCGGCGCGATTTCAATAATCTGACGTCGTACTTCAATCTAGAATCGGCGGACAGCCGTGCGATGTTGCAGAAAGAGCGTCGCGGCACCCTGTTTATTGATACCCAGCGCAAACTCAATTTTTATCTGCGTGCGCTTTGGGGTCGCGATTTCTTCTTGCGGCCGACGGGTGCGGATTACACTGACTTCAAACCCTATATCGAAAAGCATATCGTGCACATGCCCGATGCGGTCGATGCGCTCGGTGATATTCCAGGGCTGGAGCTGTATCGCGCGCAGGCTGCGCACATGGCCGCGCACATCTGTTACACAAAATCTCGGATATCAGCGGAGCAATTGAGCCCGGCGCAGATGTTCTTCATCGCTCTGGTGGAAGACGCGCGTGTCGAATACAAAGCAGTCAAGGATTTTCCGGGTCTGAAAAAATTATGGCGTTCGCTGTTGGTGCTGGAATCTACGGAATCAACCGAGCACCACACCATGCCGATCCTGGAACGTTTTGCGCTGCAGTTATTAGATGCTGATTTTCAATCCGACGATGCACAGCTGAATGCCATCGCTCAGCGTTTTCATGAAGGTATCGAAGAAAATCAGGATAACAATCAGTTCTGCTGGCATCTGGGTATCGAGCTGTTCAATATTTTCATGGAGCGGCGCGAAGTTCCCAGTCTGCGCATTCTGGAGCGCATTCGTATCCCGTATCGTGATGACAATCGCTATGTCTGGGAATTCGAAAAGTTCGACTGGGATCAAGGTATCGACTATCTCGCGGCCAGCAAGCGTCAGGTGCGGCGCAAGGTCAGCATCATGGAAATGGCCAACGAAGTCGATTGTGAATTGGCTGGCGACGATGCGCAGGAGATCTGGACTTGTGAGACCGAGGTGATGCCCTACGAAGATCTGGGTGTCAGCTACAACCAGATGTGGGGCAAGGAACCGATTTCAGAGCCTTTCCATTATCAGGAATGGGATTATCAGATTCAGCTGCATCGCCCTGACTGGGTGACGCTCTATGAGCGCCGCCAACCCAAGGGTGATCCGGCGATGATTGATGACATCATCACCGAATACAAACCCGTTGCGCACCGCATCAAACAGATCATCGATCTGCTGACGCCGGAAGGTGTGCAACGCGTGCGTAACATGGAAGACGGCGACGAGATCGATATCAACGCC
>JBGSOE010000442.1:0-3476 GCA_041739295.1 Thiohalobacterales bacterium
GCCCAATGCCTGCGCGCACAACACACCGACGATATCACCGCGCAGCCATTCGCCAGACTCGGTGCCAATTAGCGGTCGATCGGCATCACCGTCAGTCGAGACAATCGCATCGAAACGATATTTCTCCGCCCAGGCAAGCGCCAAATCGATATCCTCGGCGCGGATGGCTTCGGTATCCACTGGCATGAAGACCTCAGATCGACCAAGTCGGATGACAGTGGCCCCAAGACCTTCAAGAATCTCGCCCAACAGATCACGCGCCACGCCCGAATGTTCATACACTGCAACGGACATCCCCTTGAGCACATCACGCGCGAAGAAACTCAAATAGCGCGTGACATACGCATCGCGGGCCTCTAGATCAACAGCAGGCAACGCGTCTTCGCGCACCTTCACAGGCAATGCTACTTTCTGCGCTCGTATGCCCGTCTCATCATCTTTGAGTATCTCGCCCAATGC
The DNA here is from genome assembly GCA_041739295.1 of Thiohalobacterales bacterium. Taxonomy (GTDB): domain Bacteria; phylum Pseudomonadota; class Gammaproteobacteria; order Thiohalobacterales; family Thiohalobacteraceae; genus JAHJQQ01. The sequence continues at coordinate 460 of JBGSOE010000442.1, forward strand.
CGTATTAAATTTGATGCCGTTGCGATCATCGGGAATATGACTGCCGGTCACCATGATGGATGGCGCGCCGCGGCTGATACCTGCATAGGCCACCGCCGGAGAAGGCAGGAAACCGCAATTCACAGGACGGTAACCCGCATCGGCGATGGCGGCAGCAACCGCCGCCATGATAGCGGGCGTACTGGCGCGCAGGTCTCCGGCGATCAGCACCTCGCTGCCTGACTGCAAATGACTGCGCTGTTCAAGATGCTGGAGAAAGGCGCGGGTATAGGCGTAGCAGACCGGCGGCGTCATATCCACAACCCTGCCGCGCGCACCACTGGTACCGAAACCTACACCACTACGCTCCATTAACTCACTGATGAGTATCTGTTCTGCTGGCATGCTGTCTCACCTGAACCGGTAGTTATTCGATCAGGTCACATCATACCGGAGACGATCATAAGCATCTGCTACTAGATTTAGGGGCCCACAATTTAACTACTAACCCGTCATTCCGGCGCATGCCGGAATCTATGGCCTTCAAGGCATTGGATTCCGGCATGCGCCGGAATGACGGAAGAGTCAAACTTTCTAGCATGCAAGAAAGTCGAACTGCCTGGGAATAGCAAACAGGGGCGGAATCGAACCGCCGACACGGGGTCGAACCGGCACGTCTCGGTGGCGCACGCCACCTGCGCCAGTGAGCGCCCGAGTGCTGTGCATGATGGCCGGGAATCCCCGCCGTCTATGGAGCACTACAAGGTGGAGGTTTCGAAAAGGGGGGTGGCCAGGGACGGAATCGAACCGCCGACACGGGGGCGAACCGGCGCGTCTAGGTGGCGCACGCCACCTGCGCCAGTGAGCGCCCGAGCGCTGTGCGCGAGGGCCGGGAATCCCCGCCGTCTACGGAGCACTACAAGGTGGAGGTTTCGAAAAGGGTGGTGGCCAGGGACGGAATCGAACCGCCGACACGGGGATTTTCAATCCCCTGCTCTACCAACTGAGCTACCTGGCCCCGAAAGAAGGCGTATTAGACCGACCTGTCCCTACCAAGTCAAGGCAGAATAGCCCGTAGGCAGCGGTTAATTCTTCTGGCAATTTTACGCTTCCAGATAGTGCCGGTATTCCCAGGAGCGGACCCGATTACACCAGTCCAGATTATCCAGGTATCAACCCAGGGGCGCCTCAATGCCGTTTTCGAAGTGATGCGCGGGCTCATGCAGGGTAAACATCAGACTCATAATCCCTTGCTCCTCGGTTCGAGTCCGAGCGGGCCCACTATTTTCAACCAAATTCATAGCCTTATGTCTCGTGGGCCAAGAGACTGAATAAAACGTTCGCAAGGCTAATTTCGAGGACCGTCTGACTGATTTGGTCGCCTCCCTCGCTCTTCGATCCAAAATGGAAAGCGTCGGCCGGAACATTATCTCTGTACGAGTCGTACAATGTATTTGTCCGGACCTGATGGCAGACAAATATGCCAAACCACCACATGACTCCAGGTTGTGCCGCTTTCGGCTGGATACTGGTGCTGCTCCAATTTGCACTGTTCATACTGTTGGCATGGCCATGGGCACCGTTGACCCTCTCCTATTTCGGTCTGTTGCTGGCGTTGTCCGGGGGACTCGTAGGCATCTGGACGTTGTCACATAATCGAATCGGCAATTTCAATGTACATCCCGCCCCAAAATTTGAAGGTCAATTGATCATCGGCGGTCCCTATCACCTTGTTCGTCACCCCATGTACAGCGCCGTGTTACTGGTGGCTGCCGCGGCGGTTTTCTTCTATGACGCGGAGTATCGCAAGGTGCTCTGCTGGCTGGCTCTGATACTGGACATATGGTTGAAGACACTACTGGAGGAACATGCACTCGGAAATAAGTTCACTGAATATTCAGACTACTCCAAGCGCACGGGACGGTTTATTCCTCGTCTGTTTTGAATGCCGGCGGATCAAACTGTTGGCGCAGCCTGTGATAAAGCCACCCCTTGATAAGCCTCGTGGCGCAAGTAATTCCCGAGCGACGAGACCGCGATATCAGTAAAGAAATCATTTCTGAATTGTCACGTTCGTTACAAACAGGTGTTAAAAGGGTTCCGTCAACAAAACCGGGGCAAAGCTGAAATGGCATTTTATAACCACACGCGATCTTTTCCAGACCGCAAGTGATATACAGATTCTCCGGACCCGATCAATGTCTTCCGACAAAATCCTCCTGCCGATGACTGGGTTGTGTATTTACCCACACCTACAAATAGCCATTCTCCAATACTACAACTTTAAGCTTGAGATCTATTGACTGACGTTTTTGACGAAGGTCAATGTTATTTTTCCTATCTCCAATCAGAATGCCTTTGGTTTTAAAACTAGAGATACAGTCATGGAATTATTCATGAGTTTGTTTAGCGACTGGGTAGGCATTCTGTCCTTGGGCACGATTGTTTTTATTATTGGTATGGCAATATATTTCGCAAATATGTTTATCAAGAAGTCCGGTCAAGCAGAATAAAATCCAGCAAAAAATCAATCTATCAACACCTGCCATTAGCGTTCATTCCCGAACGTTCCTGGATGTTATATTGTCACCGGAATCGCCTGTTTACAGGTGTCAGAATACTTATCCCTTTGCGCACATCTTGTTCACTTTGAACATACGCATAGCGGCGATCAGTCATGGCCGGGGCGGTCGCGTACGTAGGTGATCAGCTCGCGGTACGCGGCTTGGGACCGGGCTTGAGTGGCTCAGGCGATCGCAGATCAGGGCCACTAATCAATGTGTGGCCCTCTCGTTCCGGTGCTGCCCCCATCGTATGCGTCGCACACGGTCAGGTACCCGGCGTCGGAACAGTTGATCCGCAAGCAATACGCATAGCTGCTGGCTTTGCGGACGACGGACTGTGCTTTTGTCCGTAACGATCAACCGGTTGTGCAGCTTCGATCACTACCGCTGCGCACCTTTCCAGTGACTGCAGAAGATGACCTGTATCAACTTGTGACATTCAGCTTATAACGACGCATCAGAACCGTGCACGCA
>JBGSOE010000009.1:0-5266 GCA_041739295.1 Thiohalobacterales bacterium
CAGCAGATGCAGTTCCGCATGTTCCGGGACACGTGACTGGATAAACAGCTTGGCCGTACCCGGATTGACGCCCGCTGCTAACCAATCAATAACCATGTCCCACAGGCTTTGAGAAATGATCGCGGGTGTTTCGTAATGCGTCGTCAGGGCATGCCAGTCGGCAACAAAAAAGAAGCAGTCATATTGATACTGCAGTTTGACCCAGTTTTTGAGCACACCGTGATAGTGACCCAGGTGAAGCTGACCGGTCGGCCGCATGCCGGACAGCACACGGGCGTTTTGTGATATGACAGAACTCAAGCGCGAATCCTCTAAGTCGTTCTTGTTTTCAAGTAGTCTGGGTCGAGCGCCAGCGGAGCCCGGGCTGCTCGATTATTTACTTTGTATCTATTTCAGGTACCCGTTACCAACACCAATAGCCGCTCCAGACTGAACACCATTGGTGCAATAATTTTGCCCAGATAACCGCTGACCATAAGCCCTACCAGAATAAACATGCCATAGGGTTCGATCTGCGCAACTTTCGAGGCCAGTGGTTCGGGTAAAAGCCCGACCAGCACTCGTCCGCCATCCAGTGGTGGCACTGGAAGCAGATTCAACACCAGCAGAATAAGATTCAGGAATATGCCGATCTTGCCCATCAACACCAAAGGTGCCGATATCCAGGGCGAAATCATTGCCAGCGCCAGCCCAAGCTTGGCAATCAGCGCCCAAATAATAGCCATACAAAGATTCGATAGCGGACCGGCAACAGCTACAATCGCCATATCGCGTTTCGGTTGACGAAAATTGCGGGGATCCACCGGAACTGGCTTGGCCCAGCCAAAGATGAAGCCGCCGGCAATCAACAGAATCCCCGGCACCAATATCGTGCCCACCGGATCAATGTGCTTAATGGGATTCAGCGTCAACCGCCCAAGCATCTCGGCGGTGCGATCACCCAGGCGTCTCGCCACCCAACCATGTGCGACTTCGTGAACAGTGATCGCAAATAACAGCGGGAGCGCCGCGACAGCGGCATATTGAATCAGGCTAAGACCATGCATCGGGGGAGTATACCCTGTTTAGTTTTAACTCAGACAAACACATCGACAGCGCCCAACCCCGCGCGCAAGACCTGCGGCACACCCTCGGTCATATCCACCACCGTGGTCGGTTCCGGGCTACAAGCACCGCCATCAATGACTAAACCCAGTTCATGTTCCAGCTGGGTACGGATTTCATGCGGATCAATTTCCGGCATATCCTGACCCGGTAGTATAAGCGTCGATGTCATCAAGGGTTCGCCCAGTTCTTCCAGCAGCGCCAGACTGATCGGGTGCGCCGGCACGCGAATACCGATGGTACGGCGCTTGGTGTGCTGCAGGCGGCGCGGTACTTCGTGAGTTGCCTTGAAGATAAAGGTATAAGGACCCGGCGTATGCACCTTGAGTAAACGGAAAGCCGTATTGTCCACCTTCGCATAGACTGCAACCTGGGATAGATCGCGACACATCAGGGTAAAATTGTGTTTGTCATCAAGCTTGCGGATACGCCGGATAGTTTCCATCGCATCTTTGTCGCCGATCATGCAGCCGAGTGCATAACTGGAATCGGTGGGATAGGCAATCACCGCACCCTCACGCAAAATCTCCACGGCACGGTGGACCAGACGTTTCTGTGGGTTGTTAGGGTGGATCTCGAAGAATTGGCTCATGGCTGAACAATCTAAAGCAACCGGGAACGGATTAATGCGCACTCTCAGGTAATTGCCAGTCGTCCCAAACCGGCACGCAACCGTCCGGTAGAATAGCGATGCGGCCCAATTCAATCCAGGGATTTTCTGGCCCATGATAATCCGAGCCGCGCGAGGCCTTGAAATCGAAACTACGCGCGATACCGGCCATGCGGTGTACATCGTCAGCCGTGTGACTGCCTGAGACAACCTCTATCGCAGTCCCGCCACAGGTTTTGAAATCACCGAGCAGGCGCCGCAGTTTACTAACGGTCAATCCATAGCGCGCAGGGTGCGCCACCACGGCCACACCGCCCGCACCACGAATCCAACCCACCGCTTGATCCAGTGGCGCCCAGTCACCTGGGACATAACCCGGTTTGTTACGTACCAGAAATTTCTTAAACACATCGCGCACCGAGCGCGCACGTCCCTGCTCCACCAGAAAATGCGCAAAATGCGTACGACTGATAATGCGACCACTGGCCAACCGTCGCGCACCGGCATACGCGCCATCGATACCCGCCTTGTCGAGACGCCGGCCGATCTCTTCCGCACGCCAGTCACGGAAGGTCTGAAGACTCGCCAGACCGGTTCGAAGCTCAGCATTGGCAGGATCCAGATTGAGTCCGACGATGTGGACCGTCTGACCGTTCCAGGTCACCGATACCTCGACCCCAGCTATCAGCTGCAGCGGCAGATCGGCGGCGGCAGCGCGTGCTTCGGCCAGCCCGTCAACACTGTCGTGGTCCGTCAGGGCCAGCACATCCACACCGGCGGCGCTGGCTCGCTGCACCAGCCCGGTGGCTGTCAGGGTGCCATCGGAGGCCTTAGAATGGCTATGTAAGTCGTATTGCAGAGACATCCGCGCATTGTAACCCATCCATAGATTGGCGCGGCGCCATTTCCCCACAGTCGGCGCCCGGTTATGCGACAGGGTCATCGGCGCGTTGACCGAAATGCGGTACCATGGCACCTGTTTTCTCGAGCAGGCATGCAGACCACGATGGGCCCGGTACCGAACGATCTGGAACGACTTCAGGAGCAGCTAGGCAGTTTGCTGGTTGAGCTGTCGTTGCACGAGGCGCAAGCCTCGGACACCAGTGCCGGCAGTCCACAGGATCTGATCAGCGCCTTCGGCCAATTGTTCCAGGTCATGGCGCGGCTGGAGGCAGACGCAATCCGTCACCCTGACGCAAACTCGTCAGAGACCGCGCAAAGTGTCACAGAGATTGGCGAATACGCATTGAGTCTGCTGGATAAGTCGGCGCAGATTCTGCCTTCCAGTGACCCGACCCGCAGCGAGCAGCTGGCCCTGCTGAATATTGGCTTTGTACATTGGATGTTGCGCCATGCCGGTGAACTCCAACAGTTGGAACCCGTCGTAAACGATTTGGCGATGCTGGCCAACCGCTGCGACAACACCACCGCGTTGGCGGAGCTTGCCCGCGTCATGCTCGACATCATTGATCACGCCGGTCCGCGCTTTAACCAAGATCTGGAATCGCATAACCCGGGACGTCCCTGGCGCCTACTGCATCTCAATCTTGGCATCGTCGCCACGCGTGCACGCCGCGCCGATCTGATGGACCAGGCCTTCGAACGCCTTGTGAAACATCTCCCGCAGGATGCCGGTCAGTTCTTCCATCAGGGTATGCAGCAATTACAGCTCGGCGATTTTCCGGAATCCGTACGCTCCGTCATGAGCCGTTACTTCCAACACTGGGGCGGCAAACCCGCCCTGCACTAACCTCGACTGAAGCCTATTCATATAATGAAAATTCTCTACGATTTCTTTCCGATTTTGCTGTTCTTCATTGCCTATAAGCTTTACGGCATCTATGCCGCCACGGCCACCGCCATCATCGCGACCTTCGCCCAGGTCGGGCTGTTCTGGCTGCGCCACCGCCGCTTTGAGAAAATGCATCTCATCACGCTGGGCATTATCGTGTTGTTCGGTGGTGCCACGCTGATACTGCATGATCCGGTCTTCATTAAATGGAAACCCACTATCGCGTATTGGATGTTCGCTACCGCCTTTCTGGGTAGCCAGTTTATCGGTGAGAGGAGTCTGATAGAACGCATGATGGGTCATGCGATCCAGACCACCCGCAGCGTCTGGACGCGGCTCAATCTGGCGTGGGTCATTTTCTTCATCCTCATGGGTTTCGTGAATCTGTATGTCGCTTTCAATTACAGCGAAGATACCTGGGTCAACTTCAAATTGTTCGGCCTAATGGGCCTGACCTTAGTCTTCGTCTTCGGCCAAGGCATCGTGCTTTCCCGTTACATCCCGGACGACCCTGACATCAAGCCCAGCATCAAACCCAACATAAAAGAGGAATCCTGATGCTGTATGCGATTATCAGCCGCGATCACGACAACAGTCTGGAAAAGCGCATAGCCGCACGCCCCGCGCATCTGGCACGTTTGGAAACGCTGCGCGACGCCGGACGACTGATTCTGGCAGGGCCGCACCCGGCCATCGACAGCCCTGATCCAGGACCGGCCGGTTTCAGCGGCAGTCTGGTCGTTGCAGAATTCGACTCGCTCGTTGCGGCGCGCGCCTGGGCCGATGCCGATCCCTATCTCGAGGCCGGCGTCTATGCCGAGGTCCTTGTCAAACCTTTCAAGAAGGTACTGCCCTGATGAATGAAAACCGCGTCGCCATGATCCGTGAAAAATTGACGGTGGCCTTTGCCCCCACTGAATTAGACATCGAGGACGACTCCGCGAAGCATGCCGGCCATGCCGGAGCACGCAGTGGCGGTGGTCACTTCAATGTGCGTATAGTATCGGCGGAATTTTCTGGCAAATCGCTGGTCGAACGCCACCGTATGGTTTACGCCGCTATGGGCGACGCCATGCACAGCGACATCCATGCCTTGAGTATCCAGGCCAAATCGCCAGACGAGGCCTAATTACCCCCCGACAGTCCGCTGTCGGCATCACAACCAGCGATAGGAACGCAACTTATGAAGAAGAAGATGGCTACCCGCCTACTGACAGTTTTGCTCATCGGCCTGACAACCCAGGCCATGGCCGAAGCCACTGCAGAGAGCACGACCGAATCGACGGCTGTCGCGACGGTGAACGGCCGACCGATCACCGAAGAAATGGTGCAAGTTTACGGCGCCCAGCGCACCCGCACACCGGGCGCTCAGCAACTCAGCCCCGAGGCTGCTATTGATGAACTGGTCAATATCGAACTGGTTACGCAGGATGCCGAGAAACATGGCATAGACAAACGCCCGAATGTCGTCAAGCAATTGGACTGGCAGCGTCGCAGCTTGATCGTCGGTGTCAGCATGCGTGAGTACATCACGACACACCCGATCAGCGATGCAGAACTGAAAAAGTCCTACGACGAGCAGATCAAAAAACATGACGGCCATGAATACCATGCCCGCCACATCCTGGTCGCAACCGAGGACGAGGCTAAAGATCTGATTGCTCAGATTTCAAAGGGCGCCGATTTCGCCAAACTGGCCACGGAGAAATCCACTGATCCGAGCGGCAAACAGAATGGTGGTGATCTGGGCTGGTTCGGCG
>JBGSOE010000033.1:0-1946 GCA_041739295.1 Thiohalobacterales bacterium
GGACCGAGGAAAAGCATTAATTCCTAGAACCTAGAATCTCGGCCCTAGAAACTGATCTTATGAAAATCGCCATCGTCTCCGACAGTCACGACAACCGCGCCCTGCTGGAAGCAGCGGTGCTCGATGCCAAGGAGCGCGGCGCCGAGGCGGTACTGCATTGCGGAGACGTGGTCGCGCCGAGCACGCTGAACGTACTGCAGCCAATGGGATTACCGGTGCACGTCATCCACGGCAACAACAGCGGTGATCTGTACATGATGGCGCGCATCGCCTCGAAGCCATCCAGCGTGGTGAAGTTCTACGGCCAGGATGCCGGCCTCGAACTCGCCGGCAAACGCATCTTCCTCGTCCACTACCCGCACTACGCCACCGCACTCGCCACCACCGGCGACTGGGACATCGTCTGCTGCGGCCACGATCACTGCGCGGCGGTTACGCGCGTCGCGAACATCAAGGGCGGCGAAAGTCTGGTGGTGAATCCCGGTACGGTTGGCGGTGTCGCTGCGCCGGCGACGTATATCTTTGCGGATCTGGAATTGATGACGTTTGAGATTTTGGGTGTAGCCGCCGAAATCCGCACAGCTGTCTAACAAAATCCACCTCTTCGATATACCGCCGAAGTGGGGACAGATCTTTAGCTCTGTCCCCGTTGTGGTTCCACACAGTAGATAGAACCCACCAAACAAACTTTCAGCGCTACTACGGAAAGTGTTTGGGCTGCCCCGGCGAATCTTTTAGCGGCGTGGTACGGACGACGGGGACAGAGCTGAAGATCTGTCCCCACCGCAGTGGTGTTCATGCAAGGTTTTCTAATAACCCTCGGTGTTCTTCTCCACCCAACGCTCGCCTTCCGCAAGCCGCTCCTTCTTCCAGAACGGCGCGCGTGATTTGAGTTCCTCCATCAGCCAACGGCTGGCCTCGAAGGCGTCCTTGCGGTGCGCGGACCAGACGGCGACCAGGACGATGGGGTCGTTGGGCTGGAGATCGCCGATACGATGCAGGATCAAGGTGTCGAGCAACTGCCAACGCTCGGCGGCGACGCGGCTGATCTGTTCCAGGAATTTCTCGGTCATGCCCGGATAATGTTCCAGAGTCATGCCGCGCACAGCATCGCCTTCATTGAAGTCGCGCATGGTACCGACGAACACCGCCGTGGCCCCGAAACTGCCGGCCGCAATATGCTGCACCTGATAGTCCTGCAAACGCTGCCAGGGATCGAAGGCTTCCATAAGCACCTCGATATGCATGCTTAGCCGCCTGTCACCGGAGGGAAAAAGGCCACTTCATCGCCATCTGAAACGGGTGCGCTGAAATCCACATACTCCAGGTTCACGGCGGCCAGTACATTGGCCGGGGCCTGCACCTCACCAAGGGCTTGCCGCCAAACATCGGCCACAGTAGCACCGGCGTCGATGGTCAATTGCAGGCCGCTGACGCCCAGGCGCTCACACAGACTGGCAAAAAAGCGTACTTGAATAGTCATGGTGTCGAATTGCGGTAATGGAATAGGGTTACTATGATGAACGTTATAAGCTCTCAACGACGTAATTCTAACATGGCTCTCCATACAACGACTCTGATACCCCGGAACTCATGACGGATCTCACCCACTTCAATGCCGCCGGCACCGCTCACATGGTCGATGTCGGCGCCAAACCCGACACCCATCGCATCGCCGTGGCCGAGGGCTGGATCCACATGCAGCCCGAAACGCTGGCGCGCATTCGCCAGGGCGACCACAAGAAGGGCGATGTGCTGGGTATCGCCCGTGTGGCCGGGATCATGGCCTCCAAAAAAACTGCCGACCTCATTCCATTGTGTCACCCGCTAGCGCTTACTCGTGTCGATATCGAACTGACAACAGAAGACTCGCCAGCAGCGGCCGTTCGCTGCCAGGCTACTGCGGAAACCTATGGTAAGACCGGCGTGGAGATGGAAGCGCTCAC
>JBGSOE010000073.1:0-6500 GCA_041739295.1 Thiohalobacterales bacterium
GTAAATGAGTATTTTGAGCCCGGCTGCAACGCGGCAGATGCTGCTTCAGCGAATTAATCAGAGGCTCCCTAGAATGTTGCGACGTCTCGTCCTCTGACTATGAAAATCCTTCCGGCTGCTCATGTAGTGCCTGAACATCCTCGCGCGGGACATAATCCATAAGCGATTGGATACGGGCCACAATTAATTCGGCCGCTGTCGCATTATCCTGGTTTGTTCGCTGTGGTCTCGTTCGATTAACGCCACCGGTGGTGTAGCGCGGGTGCGCCAATCCACTCTATGCGTATGCGCGTGCAGAAATGCGTGCGATGCTAACTGTCTGCCGCGCAATGATTTTCCACTCTGAGTAGGCGGCGCGGCCCTGTTTCGTTTGCGACAGGGCGTCCTGGATTGCAGGACGCTTCACATGCTGGCCGGGTAAAGAAGTATGCTGGCAGTACTTGCATATAATAATACGATTCATTATCATTTACATTCGTAAATGTAATGAGTCAATAATCCATGCAATTTCGATCATTCACTTCACCGGTGTACTTTTTACTGGCCATGATGCTTTCTGCCTGCGGCGGCGGGGGTGGAGGCAGCAACGCCAATATTGAGCCAGGTCAGGCAGTCATTACAGAAGCGCCTCTCTCGGCCGCGGCCGCGCTCGGGGAAAAGATCTTTTCCGATCAGAGCCTGTCCGCCTCGGGTCTGCAATCCTGCGCGACCTGTCATGACTCCGCTCACGCGCATGCCGGCAGCGATGGGCTGGCCGTGCCGCTGGGTGGTCTGGCCATGACCACGCCCGGTTTCCGCAATGCGCCGCCCCTGAACTATCTGAGCTTCAATACCGCGTTCTTTTTCGACGGGGAAGGCACGCCGACCGGCGGATTCAATCTCGACGGACGGGCGGGATCGTTCATGGACCAGGCGCGACGGCCGTTCCTGGCGGCGCATGAAATGGCCAATGCCACGCCGTCGGCGGTCATCGCTAAATTGCGCGTGGCCAGCTACGTGTCCGAGTTCATGCAGGTTTTCGGCAGTGATGTATTCGACAACGGCGAGGTCGCTTTCGACCGTGCCGCGTTAGCGCTGCAGGCGTATGAAACGGAGGCTGCGGAGTTCCGCCCGTTCGACAGCAAATACGATTATTTTCTGGCAGGCAAGGCGCAACTAACCGCACAGGAGCTGCGCGGTCTGGCACTGTTCAACAACCAGACCAAGGGCAATTGTGCTGGCTGTCACGTTAATTCCCGTTTGCCGGACGGTACGCCGCCGCTGTTCACGGATTTCACCTACGACAATCTCGGCGTCCCGCGCAATTACGCCATTCCCGCGAACGCCGATCCCAACTATTACGATCTGGGATTGTGTGGGCCCAACCGCACCGATCTGGTCGCCGACCACAGTGATTTGTGCGGCGCCTTCAAGGTGCCGACCCTGCGCAATGTGGCGGTGACCGCGCCCTATTTCCATAACGGAAAATTCACCACCTTGCGTGACGTGGTGTCGTTCTACGTGCGTCGCGATACCAATCCGGAAGAATGGTATCCCAGCGCCGGCGCGGACAAATTCGACGATCTGCCGCCGCAATACCGCGCCAATGTGAATACCACGGAAGTGCCTTACAACCGCCGGCTGGGCGATCAGCCTGCCCTCACGTCCGCTGAGATCGACGACGTGGTGGCATTCCTCGATACCCTGACCGACGGTTACACACCCTGATTCAATAAATTCAATCCAGGATCCTAGACATGAAACCTATTTTATTGCCGTTATTGATTGGCCTCACCATCGCGCTGCCTGCACAGGCGGATGAAGCAGAATTGCGTGCGCGTATCGAAAAAATGAGCGCCGAACTGGAGAACCTCAAACATGAGATGGATGAGATGAATTCCCGTACTGAGGCGCTCGCTGATCAACAGCAGGTGGTGAATGTGGCTGCGACCTCAGGTACTTCGGCAGGCACAGGTTCACCCGTGTCGATATGGGGTTACGGTGAAATCAACTATAACCGTCCGACGAGTGACAGCAGCCAGTCGAAAATGGATTTGCGACGTGCCGGGCTTGGTTTCGGTTATCAGTTCGACGAACAGACGCGTTTCAACTCGGAAATCGAGATCGAACATGCCGTTGTCTCCGCTGATGATGATGGCGAAGTGGAGGTCGAGCAGTTTTATATCGATCACAGCCTTACGCCGAGCACGAACCTGAAGGCGGGTTTGTTCCTAATCCCATCGGGACTCCTCAATCTAACCCACGAGCCTACCTATTATTATGGCGTCGAACGCAATTTCGTCGAAACGGCGATCATCCCGACGACTTGGCGCGAAGGCGGTGTCGGGCTGTACGGTAACACCAGTCAGGGATTCGCCTGGGATGTCGGAATCACCACGGGCTTCAATCTCGGCAGTTGGGATCCGACATCCACAGAAGGTCAGGAGTCGCCGCTCGGCAGCATCCATCAGGAATTGCAAAATGCGAATGCCAAGGACATGAGCGTCTACGCAGCACTTGATTACCGTGGTATCCGCGGATTGGTTGTGGGTGCGAGTGTATTTACCGGCAAGGATTCGCAAGGTGATCCTGCAGTCAGCCTAGCCTCGAATTCTCGTGTGACTCTGTGGGACGCGCACACCCGCTGGACGCCGGGCAACTTCGATCTGTCAGCACTGTATGCCATGGGCACGATTTCGGATACCGCCGATCTCAACCTCACCTTCGTGGGTAATCCGACCTTGATTCCCAAGGAGTTCTGGGGCGGTTACGTACAAGGTGCTTACAAAATCGGGCTCGCGGGCGCCCGCTCCATTGCGCCGTTCCTGCGCTATGAACGATTCAATACCGGGTCCGATTACGAGAGCCTGCCGATGGGCCTGACCCCGGCCTCGCTACCGACGGAGTCGGTGATGACCTATGGCTTCAACTTCAACCTGAATCCGCATGTGGTGTTCAAGGCGGATTACCAGCAATTCTCCGAAGACAGCGACCAGGATCGCTTCGACCTCGGCTTGGGCCTGGATTTCTAGTCGTCGAAAACCGGATTAAGCGTGGCAGTGACGGTGCGGGCGCATCCGTCACTATCTGCCTGCTGCATAATTCCTTGCGCTTGCTGCCTTCGATGCAGCGGGCGCCACGCCGTACGGAGTCCATCGGCGCAGAGACGCGCGCTACGTCAAGTTTGTGCGGTGCTATCTCGTCTGCGCCTCAGCAAGGCCAGGATCTCATCATTAAAGCATTAAAGGGGTCAGTACCCTTTAGTGGGTTTTAAAGGGTACTGATGACGTGATGACGTGATGACCGACCTCCCTGGTGTTCACTGATCCAGCCAATCCAGCAGAGGTTGCCATTGCTCCAGTTCCCTGTCGGCGCGCGATTTTATAAACCGACTATTCTCAAAACGAAGCTTGTAAGGTTGCCATTGATCCAGTTTTCCGGAGGCGCGCGAGGGCGCCATATCGAACAGGCTCAATCCTTCGTTGGCCGCGTGAACGTAAATTTGCGTATCACTCAGCATGGCCAGTAATGGAAAGCCGGCACTATCGAGAAACCTCCTCAGCGCGGCGGCAGCAAGCGTACGTGCATCGACGCGCATGCCGATCAACGCCACTTCGATTTTCTCCTTGCGTACAGTTTTTTCAGCGCGCAAGTCATCGAGAAAGCGGCTTGTCGCCGCCATGTCGAAGGCGGAAGGCGAAACCGGCACAATCACATGTTCTGCGCGCTTGAGGGCATTGGTCAGTTTTTCGCCGTGCAGGCCGGCAGGGGAGTCCACCACCGCCCAGTCCAGGCTGGATTCATCCAGTTCTTTGCTTTCGCTGCGGCTGCTCCAACCGTGGATGGTCGGTAGAACTTCCGGGCGACGCGCCAGCCAGTCAGTGGCCGAAAGTTGGCGATCCATATCATCCAGCAGCACCCGCTCACCGCGGCTGGCGAAATGGCCGGTAAGATTCGTTGCTATGGTGGTCTTGCCGCTGCCGCCCTTAGGGTTGGCGATTAGAACAGTTTTCATAGAATATCCGTATATATCACTGCCTTGATTAATTTTATTTCCGTAAGCTGTAATCCAATGTCCGTCATTTCCCCATGGCGGATTCTAACCCAAGGAATTAGGGACAGACCACGGTTTTCAGGGATAGCATAGTAGGCCAACCAGGAAAACGTAGTCTGCTCTCTATTTCTTATCATCATTACCGAGAGGAATGAGTAATCCTCGCCGCTTAGAGAACGAACATGGCGCGCTGTTACCATTACCATGTCTATGTGATCGAGCTCTCCAAAACCAGGGTCGGAACACAGTTTCCGCTAATGTTAGAATCTTCGCGTTCCACCACCCGATTTTTCTGACGCCAACTATTCTGGAAAACCCACTCATGCACCTGCTGGACAGAATCTCCATGCCCATGCTGTTACTGATCGCGTTGGCCCTGGGTCTGGCGCCGTTCAGTCCCCAGCCTCATTTATGGGAGAAGCTGAACATGTTGATGGACGGCACCCTGTCCCGACCTATCGATATTTTTGATCTGCTCATGCACGCCACGCCCGCAATCCTGCTGGTTTTGAAACTGGTGCGCATGTATAAGCTGAAACACTGACAACTGGGGTAGGAACAGAATGGCACTTACATAAGCCGATTCGGCCCGATGTAGGGCGGGTCAGGCGCGTCGTTTGCGCCGTAACCCGCCAAGCGTGCCGTCAGGCACACCTTAAACAAAGGCGCTGTGTTACTTCGCAACGCCTGTCGGGTTACGCAAACAACGCTAACCCGACCTACATTGGGCTTAAGTAAGTGCCATTCGGGTAGGAACACAGTTGCCGGTAACATCAGAGATTATTGTGTTCCGACCCCAGTTTTTCCGACCCCAGTTTTTCAGCCAAGACCGCCTCGATACCGCGCACTATCTTTTCAGATTTTTTGGCATTGAGTGCATCTCTCAAAATGTATCTGGCGCGTCTATGCGGCGTTGCGAACCCTGCTCCGGTGCGCATTTATCCGGCATAAACTCCGCTCCTCGCAGGGTCCGCGCCTTGCCTGGACACGCGATCTACGATTTTGAGACAGGTTCTAATTAGCCGCGTCACCGTTTGGCTGGTTTTTTTTCAGTTCTGACTGCAAAGCCTGAAACACATCCAGATTTGTTTCGTCCGGTGTGTAGTCAGGATACTGCTTCTGGAATGCCTCGAAGCGGGCAGTAGCCTCAGTCGTCTTTCCGGCCTTCCATAACGCGACAATACTGTTGAATTCATCATCGCGTATGTTGGAAGATTCCGCGCCCATTTCCTTGGGCGCTTCGGTGGCAATGCCGGGCGTCACATTCTCTGCACGGTCGGCGGCCATGCCTGCGGTGGATTTACGCTCTGCTTTTGCTGCCGATTCATCGGCGAGATTCAGGGTGGGTGCTTCTTGCTGCAATGGTTTTTCCAGCGCTGCTGCCGGGCTGCTGGGTTGGAAGGCACGGGCAGTGTCGGTCGGTAGTGCAGCAGACTTTGGCGAAAGGCTATCTGCCTCTGATGAACCAAGCATGGGGCGTTCTTCTAATACTGATGGAGGACTTTGAATACTGTGCGGCAACAATTTCACGGCCAGCACGGCGACCAGCACGCTGGCGGCTAGGCCACCCAGCAGCGGCCATGGGCGTCGTGGCTTGTGTGTGGTGGGGGTTTCTTCCTGAGTGGCGACGGCGGCATGCGCGGCGCGCAGGATCTGGTCGTCCAGCGAGGTTGGTGGCATGCCTTGCGCGGACTCTCGATACAGCGAGGAGATCGCCGGGTCATGGTCGTCCAGCAGCGAGGCGATCTTGGATTTGTCTTGCTCGGTCATAGTAAACCTCTCAGACCTTCACGCAGCCGGCGGATGGCATAGCGTAATCGGCTCTTGGCGGTTTCGCGGTTGACGTTGGTGATGTCGGCGATTTCATCCAGGCTAAGGCCGGCCTCTTCCTTGAGCAGAAACGCCTCGCGTTGTTCCTCAGGCAAGATCTGAATCAGTTCCAACATAACCGCAACTGCCTGCTGTCCAGCGACTTGCGTCTCGGGTTGCCAGCTTGCCGCGGCGGGCAGGCCTTCCAGACAATCGTCATCCAGATTCAACATGTGTCCGGCGCGCCGGTAATGATCGATGAGCCGGTTATGCGCCAGATGATAGAGAAAAGTGCGGAAGCTGGCGCGGGGTTCATAGCCGGCGCGCGCGTTGATCAGTCGCATCCAGATATCCTGGAATAACTCCTCGGCGAGTGGAATGTCCTGCAGTTGCCGCACGAGATAGCGATACAAGGGGCCTTTGTGACGTGCGTAGAGCATATCAAAGGCGCTCGCTTCGCCTTCGCGGTAGAGCAGCATCAGGGTTTCATCACTGGCGGTGTCGGTCATGGCCGCCCAATCGTAGCAGGTTGTTGATTAATGCGCCTCGCTGTGTCGGTTGATCGCAATTTATAGGAGCGGCCTTGGCCGCGAACAGATATGACACCTCTGTTCTTTGGAAATGTCGGACGCGGCCTTCGGCCTGAATCCGACCTACG
>JBGSOE010000090.1:0-5253 GCA_041739295.1 Thiohalobacterales bacterium
GAACCAAATACCTGCATAACAGCGTGCTGGGAGCGTTCGCTTCTCAGTATTGCGCGTTTAAACCCTGACAAAATCCAAATCCTGGGATATCGGAGCGCTACAACGGCGGAAACGAACCGAGTTTTTCAACACAATAGACCGTTCTCGGTCCTGTAGGTAAAACGGATTTCGCAATTATGAAATGTCCGCTGTGCTTTGCGGTTTCAACCGGTCGATGCAACATCTAATCTCTAACGACAGAGAGGAGGATGTTGGAAATGAAGCGGCGACCGAGGATCTATTACACGGAAGAACAAAAGGCGTTGATGTGGGACCGCTGGAAGCAAGGCGAATCCCTAGAGTCAATTGCCCGGTTGTTTGACCGACACCATCCGTCAATCGAGCGGATCATTAGAGAGCATGGTGGCATACGGCCGCCAGAGCGCCAACGATCACCTTCTGCGCTAACCCTCGAAGAACGAGAAGATATTTCGCGCGGTATAGCGACTGGCCGCTCCATTCGTTCAATCGCAGTCTCTCTGGGTCGAGCGTCCTCGACCGTCAGTCGAGAAATCAAACGCAACGGTGGTCAACGTGGTTATAGGGCAAATCAGGCCGATCAGGCGGCTTGGGATCGGGGGCATCGACCTAAAACCTGTAAACTGGTAGAGAACCGTGCACTCGCTCGAATCGTAGCCAGGAAGCTTCAGTTGGAGTGGTCACCTGAGCAGATTGCGGGTTGGCTCAAGCACACCTATCCGGATGACGAGCACTACCAGGTGTCACACGAGACGATCTACAAGAGTCTATTTATCCAGGCGCGCGGGGCCTTAAAGCAAGAGCTGTTGCAGCATTTAAGGCGTACCCGAATGATGCGCCGTTCGCGACACCACACACAGAAAACAGCGGATCACGGCCGGATTACCGACACGGTATCGATCAGTGAACGGCCTGCCTCGGTGGAAGATCGAGCAGTACCCGGCCATTGGGAAGGAGATCTGCTGTTTGGCAGCAACAACAGCCAGATAGCCACGTTGGTGGAGCGCCATACACGCTACGTTATGCTGGTCAAAGCCGACAGCAAAGACACTGAAACGGTGGTCAATGCGTTGATTAAACAAGCGCATAAATTACCGAGGGAGCTTTACAAGTCCCTGACATGGGACCGTGGAAAAGAAATGGCTGATCACAAACGCTTCACATTGGCCACCGATGTGAAGGTGTACTTCTGTGATCCACAGAACCCTTGGCAGCGAGGTTCTAACGAAAACACTAATGGGCTGTTGAGGCAATACTTCCCGAAAGGAATGGATCTGTCAGCGGTATCACAAGCACAGTTAAATGCCGTAGCAAGGCGACTAAACGAACGACCAAGAAAGACACTAAACTATGAAACACCAGCGGAACGATTTGATCAATGTGTTGCATCGACCGGTTGAAACCGCATTTAGAAGCAGGCATTCAACGCGAATCGAGAGAGTCCTGTAAATTGAACGCGAAGGATTTGACGTTCTTAGTTAAGGGGTCACCTAGCTGTGGACCGCCTTCCTTTTCTGCGATCGGATAAACTATCAAAAATGCACTCTGTTCATTGCCTGACCGGGTATCTACGAGTATCCCTACCGCGTGTTCACTGGCAACAGTGTTCGGGAAAACAACCATCGCAGCATTGACCTTGATATCTGTCTTCGATGGCAAGCGTAGCTCACCAAACGATGCAATGTCGTGAGAAAATGTTTTTAAGAATTCAACAGAGTCCGCGACATTCATGCCCGTTGTGTTGTAATTCGCGTGCTGTTTAAACGAATTCATGTATGCCTTGAAAAGAGCCACAGGCTGATTAGACTGATCAGGAGATTTTATAGAATCCGCGAAGTAATAGCTCTTCGCCTCGTCCAGTCCGATCCTTCGAATACCGACAGGATCTGTAAACATGATTAGAACAAAGGGTTCGAACTTGACGAATAATTCGACACGCTTATCATCCATCATATGTTTCAATTCTTTAAAAATTGCCTCGATGCTCTGGTCAGATAGCGACGCCTCCGTCTCAAAATAGAAATCAACATCTGCCATCTTTTGGCTATTCTCAGAAAACCACACTTGAATTAGCCAGCGCTCAGTCTGCCCCTCAGCCTCCCAGATCAACTCATTGGATTTACTATTATCTTCCGTTATGGTCCAGTCATCGTCTATCGCCTTTCTCAGTGCTGAGATTACCGACTTATATTTCTCGCGAGCTACGGCCGTCGGTACGCTTGAAGCGAAAGTGCATGTGAACTTTCTTCTAAGTGGTTCCGGGTACTCCCAGATCTCGGGATAAGAACATTCCCCGCCCATCGTATTCGTGGCCTTATAGGCGAGATAGTTGGGATTTATTTTGGGTTCACCCGACTTGACCTTGTCAAATCCCACATCCGCTTCAGCCATGAGTTGCGTCACGCCCTCTAAAATATGCGACTTGAATGGATCATCGACCTGCAAGGGATTGAAGAAACTAATGGCAAAACCAGCTACTCCTGCCAAGGCACTCAAGCCAGATAGCAGCGGGTGATTCAGAACAGGGTACACCAACGTGTTCGCAATATATTTCAGCGAAGCCGCAGATCGCTGTCCGATTATTCTGAGAATTTGTGGCATTTTGATCTGGGTAATTAGACTTTACTCTAAGTCACATACTACTACGGGCATGTGATCGACGCTTGGATCCATCCTAAACCAATAAATTGGAAGTTATCGCTAAAATACTTTCGCGGATTCAAGAAGAAACGAACCAGTTCCAGAACAGATTCCAAACCCACCAAACCGCGTAGGCAGCGCCTGCGAACACGAGCAGTTTGAGTGCGAGCAGTGCAAATTTAATGAGTTGCACAAGCATCGCGATCCCTATCGGCCAAGCAACCATTCCAAGGACGCTCGGCCAGATCAAATCTTGCCCCTGGTATCCATGAGATACGCCGTAACTATATCCCGCGATCCCCGTGATAATTGCGCATACCCAGTGCACCCAGGTTGGAATGAGCTCGACTAATTGATCTATCCATGGATAAAGGGGTTGAGACGCACCTCTATTAACTCCACCCGTCGAGCTGTCAGGTGTATTTATGTAGCCTGAACCATTGCACCTGGAACATGACCGGAGGACACCAAGTTCATATCTATAACCACCGGCGCAATAACCACAAGGTTGCACTGACACTGAGAATATCCTCTGAAATATACCGTTGAATTGCGTTATTACCAATTAAAGGTGCAATTTAACTTATGCAGGAACTGCCGCAAGAGAATCCAGGCAGACTTTATCCAATTCCAAAAGGATCTATCGTTGCGGGTGACTGGTTCCGCACACCCGGATCTAGGACCGCGTCGGCACCTGCACCACCCGAGACACTGGGGCTAGCTGCAACAGACAAGGTCAGGCTAATCGCGTTGCTCCCAGCCATCGGCGCCTGCGGGCGCCAGCAACAACCTCAGCAGGATGATCCCGTACACCAGGGCTATAATCACACCGATAATTCCTGGAAAACAGGCGTCTATCCGTCCACTGGAAACTGTTCAGATCACCCATTCGCCGTCACCCAGCGACCACGTTCCCAAACAAATCGTGACCTCAATGGTTTGCCTGTGGCATTTAGCCGATTAACGAGACCAAGAGCCGGGTTACCGGTCACGGTGTATGAGTAATCACAGATCCAGCCCGGCGCATTGCCGGCTGACACGCACTGTCCTGACTGCCTGAAGCTCGCTATGCGAAAACGGGGCGCATTGATGGGCCCGCTGTTTTCAAGTGCACCTTGCCCTGCGCCAATAAAAAAGCATGTCGTTGCCTCTATGGGCCCCAACCTGGCTTCTCTGCGCAGGGCCATGTTGCAGTCCCTGATTACTGACTCAGCGCCTGCATTTACGCTCAATACGATCTGATTCACGTAATCGTAGATGTCGCCTGCGGTTGGTGGACCATTGCCCGTTGTGTTCGTAGCATTGACTGCCTGCCTGACGGTTATGCCAAGCGCCCTTGCCTTTTCGATTACCAATCCTTGCGCATAGGCGTTCGCCAATATTTCCCTGCCGGCCACGTTGTCTTTATCGGTATCCAGAGGTAGATACGTCGTTATCACGCTGTTGAGTTTCGCGTGCGTATCAGCCTTATAGATCAACGCCTGGAGATCCGCCTTCGAGTCGATCAATGCCTGGCCCCGCATCGCGTCAAAGTAGTTATTGATGTCCCAGTACCAGTCCATGGGCGCTCGTATGGCTTTTAATCGCCCCCTGGATTCTTTTTGCCACACCGCGCCGAGCCTGATCCCTTCCAGACCATCGCGAAATTCATCTATTTGCGCCTTTTCCGAGGCAGCGAGGTCATGAAGCAGTTTTTTCCTCATCTCGTCGAATTCAGGTGGCCAGGAGATACCGACGCCATAGGTGCTGGTTTCTTCCTCTGCCTCGGCGATCAGTTTTCCAATCGCTACGAGATCGTCATAGCCGCTGGCGTCCCGAGCCGCCTGGAGCAATCGCTCCTGGTGCATTCGATCTACCGTGTTACGAAAAGCCAGGGCACGGGCGTTGTCAAAATCCCGCTCACGCGCGGTGTCGGCGAATGTTCTCAGCGGCTCGGCTTCCTCGTACAACGCACGGAATTTGGCAACATCTTTCTCCGATGAAGTCAGACCCGGGAAGGCAGCAGTTATCTGGTCAAGCCGCGCACGCGCTGCGCGAATCGTTTTGACGCCATCGACGGCCTGCTGGTGCAAGCGTGGATCTCTGAAGACCTTTGACAGCGACCCTACCTGTGTCGCGTTATCCTTACCATTGTTACTCATTCGAACGTGGCAACGTTCCGCGACATTGAGCCACCGTTCACGTTCTTTATCGGGTATGGCATCGAATGTCGTACCAAACAGCTTTTTTGAACGAGCATCGGTAACCAGCCAGGCAATACGGGGTACGGCAAGTGCGGGCTTCTCACGCTTTTGGCTGACTGAATGCGAGCGGTTCCAGAGAACCACGTAGGGAATATCGGATACATCTACCAGCCAGGACTTGTAGAGTTCGCAATCGCTCCCCGATGGATTTGCTGCGGTAGCGCTTCGCACTGCGATGGTGCAGCACGCGATAAATAGGCACAACGCATAGAGACTACTGTTTTTTATCGGCATCTGCAGTCACCTCAATGTCTCAGCCAGGATGCGATGACAGTTTTGCGCCTAGGGAGCCTCTGATTAAGTCTCCCACCCGATCAACGGATGAGTTATAAAGCGCACAGACATCGTGTTG
>JBGSOE010000125.1:0-2355 GCA_041739295.1 Thiohalobacterales bacterium
GCTCACCACACCCTACGATTGAGATGGGAAAATTCCACGCACTCGCGATATCCTAGGGCGTAGCGTACTCAATCCTGTCGGAGACCTATGAAGATCACTGAGTTTGCCCGCCGCCGTAAACAGCTCATGCGCATGATGGGCCCGAACTCCATCGCTATTCTGCCGACCGCGCTGGAAAAGGTCCGCAACCGTGATGCCGAATATCCATTCCGACCGGACAGTGATTTTTATTATCTGACCGGTTTCCCGGAGCCGGAGGCGGTACTGGTATTAGTGCCCGGCCGTAAGCATGGCGAGGCCATCCTGTTTGTGCGTGATCGCGATCTTGAACGCGAAACCTGGAACGGCCGTCGCGCCGGTCCAGAAGGTGCCTGCGAACAGTACGGTGCCGATGATGCCTTCCCCGTCAGTGATATCGATGACATCCTGCCTGGCCTGCTGGAAGGTCGCGAGCGGGTGTTCTACACCATGGGTGTACACCTGGATTTCGATGCGCATGTCATCGGTTGGTTGAGCCGTATCCGTGAAGGCTCGCGTTCCGGGCAGCGCACACCAGGTGAATTCGTGTCATTGGAACATCTGCTGCACGACATGCGTCTGTACAAGAGTCCCGCCGAGATCAAGATCATGAAGCATGCGGCCAAGGTGGCCGGCGCCGCACATCGGCGCGCTATGCAGCTGTGCACACCGGGGCGTTGGGAATATGAAATCGAGGCCGAGTTCATTCACGAATTCCGCCGCCAGGGGTGTCATCACGCCTACAATCCCATCGTCGGCGGTGGCGCTAACGGCTGCATCCTGCACTACAATGAAAACAATATGCCGTTGAACGCGGGCGATCTGCTCTTGATTGATGCCGGCGCCGAATATCAATGCTACGCCTCGGACATCACCCGCACTTTTCCCGTCAACGGTCGCTTCAGCGCGGCACAGCGCGCACTCTATGAAATCGTGTTGGCGGCGCAGGCAGCGGCGATCAAAAAAATCAAACCCGGTAACCATTGGAATGATCCGCATGATGCCGCGGTGAAGGTGCTGACCAAAGGTCTGGTCGATCTGGGTATCCTGAAGGGTAAAGTCAGCAAACTCATCAAAGATGCAGCCTACAAACGCTTCTACATGCATCGCACTGGCCACTGGCTGGGTATGGATGTGCATGATGTCGGCGACTATAAGGTCGGTGACGCCTGGCGCGTTCTCGAACCCGGCATGGTGATGACCGTCGAGCCTGGCCTGTATATTCCGGCCGGCAGTAAGGGCGTGGCGCGTAAATGGTGGAACATCGGTATTCGCATCGAAGACGACGTGGTCGTCACCAAGCAGGGCTGCGAGGTCATCTCCGATGGCGTGCCCAAGACCGTGGCTGAGATCGAAGCATTGATGGCGGGTTAGGCTTAATAAGTCTTTGTATACAGATAGTCCCCTCCCCCTCGACGGGGGAGGGTTAGGGTGAGGGTGAAAAGCTATCTAGTATCCCCTCACTCTAACTCTCTCCCGCAAGGGGAGAGGTGAGCATGGAGTGATCGAAGTGCAGCACGACATCTACGACATCCTGATCAGCGGCGGCGGCTTGGTAGGCGCGAGTCTCGCCTGCGCGCTTGGTGGGCAGGGTTTGCGTATCGGGTTGATCGAGGCGGTACCGATCGGGGATATCACTCAGCCAAGTTACGATGACCGCGCGATTGCGCTCGCACAGGGTACGCAGCGTATCTTCAGCGGCATGGGTGCGTGGCCGGCACTGGAGGCGCATGTAACACCCATCCACCAGATTCATGTTTCAGATCGTGGCCGGTTCGGTTTTGTGCGCCTGGATCGCGACGAGGAGGGCGTATCGGCGTTGGGTTATGTAGCCTTGGCGCGCGATCTGGGTGCGGTACTCGCCGAGCAGTTGGCGCAACTCGATGATGTCGAATTGATCTGTCCAGCGCGCGTCAGTGCAGTGGAATCCACTAGCAGCGGCGCCAGCGTGCACATCGAATCCGCGGACGGAGAACGTGTGTTAGTCACTCGATTACTGGTGGCCGCCGACGGTGCGCAGTCGACCTTGCGCGAATTGTTCGATATCCCGACCACTGTCTGGGACTACGGGCAGAGCGCTGTCATTACCAACGTCACGCCGCAGTATCCACATAATCATATTGCCTATGAGCGTTTCACCGACACGGGGCCATTGGCGCTGTTACCCATGAACGAGCAGCGCTGTTCCTTGGTGTGGACGCTGCAGGCGGCGCAGGTGGACGAGGTGATGGGTCTGGATGATGCGGCCTTCCTCGCGCGTCTGCAGGAACGCTTTGGTATGCGACTTGGCGAGCTGCAGCGCGTTGGCAAGCGCGTTGTCTATCCCTTGCGTCTGGT
>JBGSOE010000209.1:0-27193 GCA_041739295.1 Thiohalobacterales bacterium
GGTCGTGAATAGTCGCTCCAGGAATGCACGGTGTTTCAGTGTCTTCCGTGTGTTTCCGTGGCTGAAATGATTTTTTTAGGTTCGCAGCTCTCACCACGCCTTACGGTGCTACAGCTTGCGCGGATCAAGTACCGCCATCGCCGCATTGATAGCCTGTAATCGCGTCTGATCTCCGCCACGGTCGGGGTGATGTTGCATCGCAAGGCGGCGGTACTGTAGACGGATCGTCTCAGCATCAGCGTCAGCCGTTAATTCTAAAACGGCGAGTGCCTCGGCACGGTGATCGTAGCGGCCATAGCGAGCCCAGAAGCGTCCCAGCAGATCTTCAACATCTGCCCGCGTGGTGCCGGTTAGATTGTCGAGATCTAAGTAATAGATACCAAGAGGGTCGGGCTGCGCCAGGGCCTGTGCAGTGTGTTCGGAACCTGGGTGCAAGCGTATGTTCAGTGTATGGATCTCCATGTATCCAGCTTGATCAGTGCGCAGCATGGCGCGTAACCGATACAGATGGTGGAACAGCAGGAAATGGGTGCGGAACAGATCCTGCGGGTCGTCCAGACGATCTTGATCAAACTCGATACGATCATCGCTGCGCAGCTTTTGCAGCAACGCATACTCACTCAACCCTTCCGGGTGCAGATGTAAAATCTCCAGCAGGATCTGGGTGAATTCCGCATGTTCTGGGACCTGCATCATTTTGAATCCGTTGCGCCAGCAGAGCTGGCGGGTTGCGCCGATGGTGCCGCCCACGTGTAACCATTTCAACTCTTTGTTCCGGCGCGCCTCGATATTTTCATTATTACTCGACAGGAAATCACTCATAGGAGCAGTCTTGGCCGCGAACCGACCTGCAACCAACGGTTCGCGGCAAAGGCCGCTCTCGCGTTGAGGTAACGCACGGTTTTATAAGTACCAGAACCTCGGATTAATCCGTCATTCCAGCATGTGCCGGAATGGCGAAACATAAATTTAAGGAACCTCTGATTAATTCGCTGAAGTGGCATCTGCCGCGTTGCTGCCAGGCTCAAAATACTCATTTACTCCGTGTAAACTCCGTTTTTTACTCGGTGCTACGCACCTCGCCCTTCGGGCCGGCTAGCGCCGCTCTCTCCGCTTCGCTGCGAGTCGCCTGTCCGCGCCTTGCATCTGCTCGCTTTATCAAATTAATCAGAGGTTCCTTGAGGTGATTATAAAAGATCTGGCACCGGTACTGGAAAACAAAAACGCGCTTGTCGCTGGGTAAATACTCGGTCGTCTGCAGCCGATACCCAAGAGAGCCTGATGTCGGCGTTGGGATTGCGGCATAGATCACAGCCGAGACCCAGGCGGTTTGGGATAGTCAGATACAGGCAAGAGATCGCACCAGATGCACCTCCCGCATGACGACATGTATTACGACCGCACCTGGTTCGATGAGCTGGGCGCCTGGCTATTACAAACCTGTCGGCGCTATCTGCCACGTAGTCGTGGGCAGTTATGGCCAACCGGGTTCACACTGTTTGCGGGCCTCTGTGTGGCCTGGGCGACGGGTCTTGTATCTCATTGTGTTGTCTTCGATGTGCCGTCTAACGAATGCCTGGCCAAAATACTCGCAGCCGTGCTGCTGTTGGCCGCGGCACGGCATTTCCTAGCAGCGACTGGGATGAGTGCTACAAGCGCTTTGCCGCGTAGTAAACTGATATCCCGCACGACTACTGTAGCGCATCCGGCTGCTGCACCTCAGCCCAGCGCGCCAACCACATCATCCTGCCAATCATCCCGCCAGTCATCGCATGGCAAATCGCCGTCCGCAACAGATCCCAAGCAATTCTTCTGCGCCGTGAAAAATGCAGGTATTAATGTACGTATCGCGCGGACTCTTTACGCTGCCGGTTTCCGCAGCGGTGAACAGGTGCGTGACTGTGACGATGCGCGTCTGTTAGAAATTGACGGCATTGGCCAAGCGACGCTGCGCAAGCTGCGTCTGCAGTTCGGCCTGCCAAAGGATGCCGCTAAACCTCAGTCCAACGCGGCATAGCAGTCTGGTGTGAAGCGTGGCGTGCAGATCGCGTAGAACAGTAGATCTTCCGTTCCGATATTCGTAATGCGTTGGCGCACCCCGGGCGGTATCACCACGACATCCCCAGCCTGCACGCGTTCCGGCGCGACTTCACCAACCTCAACCTCGCCGATTCCGCTCAATATCAGATATCGTTCCGTGACAGCGGTCAATGCATGCCAGCGTGTCGTCACACCAGGTGCGGCCCGTGCCCGCGCAATGGAGGCCTGTGGATCATCGGTGCTATTCCAGCTCTCCAGAATGCTGCAACCTTCGATGAAGGCGTACTCTAATGCAGGGTCGGGGTGGATGATGTGAATTTTCATGGTTGAAAAAGGTTCTCGCGCAAAGACGCCAGGGCGCAAAGATAGAGCAATGTGTGTGGGCTTCATAGGGTTTACTAATATTGTTATTAATCCTTGGCGCCTTTGCGTCTTTGCGCGAAAATGAATACCAACGCGGACCGGGAAGGAATTGCCATGCAAAACGACGTACCTCACCGCATTCATGCCCTCGAGCTCGGGCCGATGGCGAATTTTGTTTACCTTATAGAAGATGAAGCGACTCAGCGTGCCGCTGTCGTCGATCCTGCCTGGGATGTGCAGGAGATAGTCAAGCTCGCACGCGAACGCGGCGTGAGTATCACCGATGTCTTGCTTACCCACAGCCATCACGATCACATAAACGGTATCGAAGAACTTCTGCGCAGTTTCGATGCGCAAGTGCATCTCCTGAAACCGGAGGCGCAGTTCTGGGGGCAGTATCTGGATGTGCCGACCCTGCATCATGGCGGTGATCGCATCAACGTAGGTGACACCGAAATCAAAATATTGCACACACCCGGCCATACCCCGGGTTCCGCCTGTTATCAGCTTGGTAACGATCTGATCACTGGCGACACACTGTTCATCTATGGCTGCGGCCGTTGCGACCTGCGCGGCGGTAATCCCGAACAGATGTTCTGGACGTTGAAGGATATGCGCGAAAAATTACCGGATGAGACGCTGATCCGTCCCGGTCACAACTATTCAATCGCCGAGACCTCAACCCTGCGCGAACAGGTTGCCGGCAATCCCTTCATGCATTTCGATGATCTGAAGCGATTCACTCAGTACCGTATGCATTACCACGACAAACATCGTGACGAACCCTATGGTCCCGTCAAGAAAGGGCTGGAGATGCCATAGCCCGATGCGCGTTAGGTAGCGAGTCTGCACTGCCAGGCACGAGTGATAGAAAATATTCGTAGAGCGAAGTGATTGTCTCCCTCATACTGTCGATAGCCCTACTTTCGGTAGCGATCATCTCTCCTGTTTTACTTATTTACTGGTGCTATTATGAAAATTTTAGTGCGCAATTTGGCCCGGGCGACGACTGACGAAGAGCTGCTGGCCTTGTTCAAGGCGTATGGAAAGGTGCAGTCCTGCACCGTGGTCATCGACAAAGCGACCAAGATATCCAAAGGCTTTGGCTTCGTTGAAATGCCTCTTGTGGGTGAGGCCAAGGTGGCGATCAAGGAATTGAACGCCAAGGATGTGGGTGGCAATATCATTCGCGTGAAAAAAGCGGAAATGCACGAGGCAGGCAGCACTGCCAAGAAATCCCCCGGTGATGCGGAATAAATATTTCAGGTTATTGCGTGGATCATCCTCAACCCAATAATCCACTACATGGCGTGACCTTGGAAAAGGTGCTGACGCTCTTGGTGGCCCGCTATGGTTGGGATGAACTGGCGCGGACCATCAACATTAATTGCTTTACGAATGAACCCAGCATCAAATCCAGTCTAAAGTTTTTACGTAAGACCCCGTGGGCCCGAGAAAAGGTAGAGGCGCTGTATGTGCGGAGTCTTGATCTCAATGGGTCTGCGGACTGAGTACGTTGTTCTGCTCCTGCTATCGCACATCATTCTGGCGCATGCCGGACAAGAGCACGGAGCGCGTTGAGCGCCGATCAAGCGGCTCGTCTGACGAGCGTAGCGCGTAATCCATGCTAAACGATAGCCTCAACAGTGAACAGATCGGACTCTCCTTAACACTTTCCCTGCCACGACATGAGCATTAAATGACACCCTGGATATTACTCGACAGCGCGCCCGTCCCCGGTAACGGCGGCGAACTACGCCTCTACCAACGAGGCGATGAATTCTCAATAAAAATTCAGAGCCGTGGCGAATTGATGAACAGTCGTGTTCATGGCTCTGAAGATGCGCTCGCGGTGCAGACCTGCGAGCGGTTGGTGGGTAATGAACATTCACGCATGCTTATTGGAGGACTGGGCATGGGTTTCACGCTCGCCGCAGCGTTGCGAACCCTCGGTGCACAGGCACAGATCGTTGTCGCCGAATTGGTGCCCGCCGTTGTGACCTGGAATAAAGGCCCACTCGGTGAGTGCGCCGGGCGTCCACTGCTAGATCCGCGCGTGACCGTACGCGAGGGTGATGTCGCGCGCATTCTCAAGTCTGAGCGGCAAGCCTACGATGCCATCTTACTGGACGTGGACAACGGCCCAGAAGGGCTGACCCATAAGGCGAACGATTGGCTCTACAGCGTTAACGGCTTGAATGCGGCCTACACAGCGCTGCGCCCGCAAGGTGTGCTGGCAGTATGGTCTGCCGGTCCCGATCAAGACTTTTCGCAACGACTGCAAAAGGTAGGGTTCGACGTGGACATGGTGCGTGTGCGTGCACATGGATCGAAGGGTGCGTGGCATGTCATATGGTTTGCTAGGCGAGTAGTTTAGAGTAGACAAACGCCGTATAGAATAAACGCGACAGTCGCCATATTAGAGCAAGATAAAGTACTTCGGCGATTACCGAACCTATGCCGAGATTGCCAACAAACAGTTGCTTGGCTCCGAATGCAGACATTCGGTACACCTCTGCAATGTACTGTTGACGTTGGGGATGGCCAAGTAACTCCTATGTCAGTTACAGATGGCCATTGCGAGCTGGCCGCTGAGGCCCGTGCAGGACTATTGTTTGTCACCCCGTCGAATTATCTACTCACACGCTCTAACTCTTTACTTGATCGCCACCCACGGACAATATAATCGTCACACGCAGAACAAACCTTCGCGGGCGTCAGAGGTATCTATTGTAGCTATTGTCGTGCAACCGAGAATGACTTGGGTGATCCTACCGGTTCCGCAGACTATTGTGGCGGACCTTATGCGTGAATGATTTGGACTAGACTGCTGATCTAAGCATCCGCTCGACACTACGGCATGAGCTGCGATTATTTGGTCAAGCAATACATCAAATCGGCCGCTATCCTGGAGATTTCTCGAATTTTACTCCAATGAATCTGATCCACGCCTGCCGTCCGAGCATAGACATGACGTGGTTGAAATACTAGGCGGATGATATATGGCAATTCTGCAGCTCGACGCATTACAACCCGGGATGGTCCTGGCGGCGGATGCTACTCAGCTGAATGGCCGTGTCCTGCTTCGTGCGGGGGCCACGCTGACTGAGCAACACCTGCGGGTATTCCGTATGTGGGGTCTGAGCGAAGCGGACATTGTAGGCGCCGATCCGGAACGCCTGCATGATGCAAAACTCGCTGCTGCCGACCCTGCCCACCTGGAAAGGCAGCGCGCCACACTGACTGACCGGTTTCGCCACACGGACAATACACATCCGGTCATGGTGGAGTTGTTCCGCTGGTGCCTGGAGCAGAGCGTGGAGGAAGCGAAACGATGACAGCCATTCCACGCTGCCTGACGGAAGCGATAATTGATGTCCCGTCGTTACCGGCAGTATATTCCCGGCTCAGCACTGCGGTCGAAGATCCGCACCGTTCGGTCCGGGATATCGAGTCGGTGGTGCATGAGGATGCAGCCCTGGCCGGACGTTTGCTTCGTCTGGCCAACAGTGCCTTTTTCGGTTTTCCGGCACGCGTTGATACCATTTCCCGCGCCATCACCCTGATCGGTACTCGACAACTGCGCGACCTGGCGTTGGCGACTTCGGTGATGGATATCTTCAAGGGGCTTTCGCCTGAACATATCACCATGGAATCCTTTTGGCGGCACAGTGTCGCCTGCGGATTGGTGTCGAGAATACTTGCGACCTGGCGCCGTGAGCCTAACCCCGAACAATTCTTCGTTGCCGGCCTGCTGCATGACATAGGTCGCTTGATCATGTACCTCAAACTGAGCGACGACATGTCGCACATTCTCGACACTGCCAGGCAGTCCGGCGAACTGTTGTTCCGGTGTGAACAGGCACATCTTGGTTACGATCATGCCGCAGTGGGTGGTGAACTGTTGTCGCGTTGGAATTTACCACCACATGTCTTTATGGCAGTGGCGTATCACCATGCGCCGCATCAGGCAGGCTTGCATACTCAGACCGCGGCACTGGTGCATGTTGCCGATGTGCTGGTGAATGGCATGGCATGCGGGAGCAGTGGCGAGCGATACGTGCCACCGCTGTCGACAGAAGCTTGGCAGCTCTTAGGGTTGCCAGCCAGCATCATTGAACCAACCCTCAAATTGTTGAAACAGCAGATTGCCGACACGCTTGGCACACTATTGGGTGATGGGCAATGAAGCGGTGCGAAGACGCAGACGTCATGACTGTGGCTGCCAGCTCCAATCAGAACGAGGTCCTGCACCGCTGGCTCAATGATGCGATTGCAGCTGGCGCTGCCCTGGCGGGTATTCAAGCGGGTACAGATCAAAATATCACAGAGGCAGGTCTGTTGTGTGAGACTCGCGCACAAGTTGCCAGATTGTTTAATTTTGAAACCATCGATTTTGCCACCGTAGACGAGAGCACCAGCGATTTTATTTTTTCGGAGTGTCCGCCCAATCCCAGGGAGGGGGCGTTGCGAAACGAGGTTAATCGGCGCATTGACGACGGGCACTTTGCCTGGGCGCTGCGTCAGACCAGGCCGGTGCTGTTACCGGCGGTGGATCGTGGCTACACGTTGCTGTTGTGTGCTCTGGCGACACGTAATCGCGTGCGGGGCATGTTCATGGGCCTGCTGCCCGACGGCGTCACGGACATTTCGGAAGCTACACTCAATCTTCTGCTGATGATATTGGCAGGCACAGCCAATGCCCTTGAGTCGATCACACTATATCGCTTGGTCAGGCAGCATAATGCCGAGCTTGAACAGCGCGTCGAAGATCGTACCCGCGAACTGGACAGCATGCGCCATGAGGCGGAGTCGGCGAATCGTGCCAAGAGTGCATTTCTGGCCAATATGAGCCACGAGATCCGTACGCCACTTACGTCCATCATTGGCTACGCGGAATTGCTGCGCAATGACGTAGTACCGCTCGCAGAGCGCGGTACTGCTATCGATAGCATCGCGCGCTCGGGTCGTCACCTGCTCCAGCTGGTGAACGATGTCTTGGATATATCCAAGGTCGAATCAGGGCGTCTTGAGGCGGAGCGTACCACGGTTGAACTACCACGCATGATCGCCGATGTTGAGGCGATGGTCGGCCCACAGGCCAGGGAAAAAGGTCTCGCATTTCATGTAGAGCTGTGCGATCCAGTACCCGCCACCTTGCAAACAGATCCATTGCGTCTGCGACAGATTCTGCTGAATATGCTGGGTAATGCGATAAAATTTACCGCACAAGGTATGGTTACCCTAAGCGTATGCTGTCTCGACAACAGGAAAACGTTGGCCATCGACATTACCGATACGGGTGTCGGCATCATGTTAGAACGGCAGGCTGCTCTGTTCCAGCCGTTCCAACAGGCCGATGTATCCACATCTAGGCGCTATGGTGGCACGGGCCTAGGTCTGTATCTGGCGCGGCAGTTTGCGCAGCTGCTAGGCGGCGATCTGTCTCTTGATCAGAGCTATGTCCAGGGTTGCAGGTTCCAGTTGCGCATCCCCGTGATAGGCGCCTCCTTCCCCGTGGATGTCGAGGCTATACCGCAAGATGCAACGGAGACATTGGCGAACGATGTGTTGCATGGCCGCATTTTGATAGTCGATGATTCCGAGGTAAACCGACATCTGATTGGTTTATATCTGCACGCTGCCGCCCCGGCGGTCATACTGGACACGGCGGTGAATGGTATAGAGGCAGTCGAACGCGCGCTGATTCAATCCTATGATCTCATACTGATGGACATGCAGATGCCGGAGTTGGATGGCTTGTCGGCAACCCGACTGCTGCGCCAGGCGGGTTACCAGAGCCCTATTGTGGCACTGACGGCCAATGCAACCCATGAAAGCCGTGCGCACTGCATCGAAGCCGGCTGCGATGATTTTGCAACCAAGCCTATCGATGTCGTGGATCTTGCTCGGTTGATGCAGCGCTTCCTAAGCAATATCGACCAGGCGAATGATTCGCATTTGGTAGATTTAGGCACCACACCAGAATTTCTGGCGCTCAAAGAGGAATTTCACGAAGGGCTACGACAGGGACTGAAATGCCTACGCGAGGCTATGGGGCGTGAGGATTTTGGAGAGATTGCCATGCGGGCACATCGGCTCAAAGGTAGCGCGGGCAGTTTTGGCTACACTGATGTCACCGAATCTGCCGCCATCTTAGAGGCTGCCGCTCGTGACTATAATGGTGCACAATCGCGATCGGCCTTGGAAGCGTTGCTCACGATAGTCGAGGCACTCAAGCTAAACCATTCAGATTGCACGCTCGCAGAGGATGCAGATCATGTCAGCTAAAGGACTCAAAAATACAAGCTTGTCAGCGCTGGTAGTCGATGACGATTCAATTGCCAGGGGTTATCTCAAATCGGCGCTACGAGCCCTGGAATGCCGTGAAGTTCAGGAAGTGTCAAAGGCCGACCAGGTGCTGCCTGCCTGTTTGCGTTTCCGCCCCGATATTGTGTTTCTTGATATCGACCTCGCTGGCAGCAATGGCTTGGAGCTCATTGGCCAGATTTTACAGAAACGATCTGGTCAGTACATCGTCATGGTCAGTGCCCACAGCACTGTGGGGAACGTCAAGCAGTCACTCGAAAGCGGGGCTCGCGGATTTATAGTCAAGCCGTTCACCATGGCCAAGATCAGAGAGGCACTGCTGAATGCACTCAAAATCATTCCTGTCGGAGATCTGGTGGAAGGGGACGAGGGGCAGGCAATCGCTGGGAATCAGGAACAGCAGATTAGTGCTGAGCCAGAGATGGTTGATGCAGACGAGCTAGCCATAACCGATTTGGCCAATTCGGATATGTCCATCGATAAGGCGTGACGCAGCGTGAGGGATAAGAATTAATGCGCTCATCTTTTAACCTAAAAAATCATTTCAGCCACGGAAACACACGAAAGACACTGAAACACAGTGCCTTCCTGGAACGACTATTCACCACCTTGCGGGTGCTGGCGGTGCCGGCGTGAAGCTTATGATCTGGTCCGTGTTTTTCCGTGTGATTCCGTGGCAAATGCGGTTTATAGGTTTAAACGTCTGCTTTTGTAGCGCGAATCCAGATAGGTGCGTTCAGGTACAACAATGGGTGAACTTCTACAGCTGTTCGAAAGCAGTCTGAAATGCGCTCATGCTATTAACATCGCGTATGACATGAATTGGCCGGACTAAGTAATCGGGCGGTGGTTTTTCTAGCCTTCACCCAAACCGCTTCACTACATACTCATCCACAATCTTCTGAAATTCCTGCGCGATACTGTCCCCCTTGAGCGTCACGGTCTTTTCACCATCGACATACACCGGTGCGACCGGTACTTCGCCGGTGCCGGGCAGGCTGATGCCGATGTCGGCGTGTTTGCTTTCTCCGGGGCCGTTGACGACGCAGCCCATGACGGCGACGGTGAGGGTTTCCACGCCGGGGTATTGTGAACGCCACACAGGCATTTGATGACGCAGATAACTCTGAATATCTTGTGCGAGGTGTTGGAAGGTGGTGCTGGTGGTGCGGCCGCAACCGGGGCATGCGACGACTTGTGGAGTGAAGGCGCGCAGGCCCATGGTCTGCAGGATTTCCTGCGCGACGATGACTTCCTGGGTGCGATCACCGCCGGGTTCGGGGGTGAGTGAAATGCGGATGGTGTCGCCGATGCCTTCCTGTAACAACACCGACAGTGCGGCGGTTGAAGCAACGATGCCTTTGCTGCCCATGCCGGCTTCGGTGAGACCTAGATGCAACGGGTAATCGCAGCGCGTGGCAAGGGCACGATACACGGCGATCAGATCCTGCACGCCGCTCATCTTCACCGACAGAATAATCTGGTCGTGACGCAGTCCGAGTTCTTCGGCGCGCTGCGCGCTTTCCAAGGCAGATGCAATCAACGCCTCACGGGTGACGATGGCAGTGTCGAGCGGCTCGGCACGCTTGGCATTCTCGTCCATCAGGCGCACGACCAAGGTCTGATCCAGGCTGCCCCAGTTCACACCGATGCGTACTGGCTTGGCGTGATCGCGTGCGAGTTCAACAATGGTCGCGAACTGTTCGTCTTTCTTTTTACCACGCCCGACATTGCCGGGATTGATGCGGTACTTGGCCAGCGCCATCGCACAGGCCGGGTGTTTGGTCAGCAGTTTGTGTCCGTTGAAATGGAAATCACCAATCAGCGGCACCGACAGGCCCATGTCGTCGAGACGTTTGCAAATTTCCGGTACGGCCGCGGCCGCCTCTTCGCTGTTCACGGTGATGCGCACCAGTTCCGAACCGGCCTTAGCGAGTTGCGCAACCTGCACGGCGGTGCCGACTGCATCGGCGGTGTCGGTATTGGTCATGGATTGCACGACCACCGGGTGATCGCCACCCACAGTGACGGCGCCAATAACAACAGGAACGGAATGGCGGCGGTGTACAGGGCTGGCTGGATTGGACATGCGTTGGGCGCTGGTGAGTGAAGACCGCGCCATTATCGCAGTCCACCCCGGGCCATGCCATCCCAGTGTTTTCTATTGACGCACTGAGCAATGAAAATCTCGTCATTCCGGCGCATGCCGGAATCCATGGTATTCAAGGAACTAGGTTCCGGCATGCGCCGGAATGACGGAGGACTGAGGGATAATCTAAGCAATGCCCGTGTAATGGAGAGGGAATACTTGCTCTGCCGACCATCCCACTGCGCGCCAACTGCGGCTAGAATAGGGTTTCTATTTACGGACCGTACCCAATCAGCCTATGTCGACCTTTTCCGCCTACCGCATCCATCAGGATGAATACCAGCACCGCGCCGGGTTGGAGGAACTAACCCTCGATCAGCTCTGCCCGGGCGATGTAGTGGTGCGGGTCGAGTGGTCCGCCGTGAATTTCAAGGATGCACTGGCGGCGACGGGGCGCAGCAAGATTCTGCGTAAATCGCCGTTGGTTGGCGGAATTGATGCGGCAGGACGCGTGGAAAGCTCGACTGATCCACGCCTCCCGGTGGGAACGCCGGTGGTGGTGACCGGTGGCGGCTTGGGTGAAATGCGCGATGGTGGCTTTGCTTCTTATTTGCGTGTCCCGGCCGACAGCGCGATCCCACTTCCTGCCAAACTGTCTACTCGCGATGCCATGATTGTCGGCACGGCCGGTTTCACCGCCGCACTCGCCTTGGAGCGCATGGAACACAACGGTCAGACGCCAGAGCTGGGCCCGATCCTGATCAGTGGCGCGAGTGGGGGTGTCGGCAGTTTTGCCGTCGCGTTATGCGCGCAGCGTGGATATGAGGTTTCGGCGCTCAGCCTTAAGCCTTTCAGTATCGATTATCTGCGTGATCTGGGCGCCAGCAAGGTGATCCTGCGTGATGGACTGGAGATGGGGCGGCGTGCATTGGAAACCGCGCGTTTCGGTGGCGCGATCGACACCTTGGGTGGCGATTACCTGGGTTGGATGATCCGTAGTGTACGCGCCAACGGCAACGTCGCCGCCATCGGCATGGCCACCAGCACCGAATTAAAAACCTCCGTGATGCCCTTCATCCTGCGTGGTGTGAACCTGCTCGGTATCAACAGCGTCGATGTGCCGCGCGCAGCACGCGAACACATCTGGCAGCGCATCGCCGACAGCCTTACCCGTGCGCAATTGGATAGTATCTGTGCGGGTGAAATCGAGCTCGCTGATTTACCGGAGTTCTGCACGGAAATGCTTGCGGGACATGTGATGGGGCGGGCGATAGTGCGGATTCCTGCGCCTTGAATTTCAAATACACTGACGCTTGCTCAGTGCTTCCTCGATACAGATATTAGATTAAAAAGTGTGAGACCCGGCGCCGATGCAATCGGCCCTGCGCCGGGTCTCAATCCTTGCGCATGTTTTAGCTGAACGCCCCCTGATGCTCTACGTTGAAGGTGCGCAACAGCAGGTTAAATGCTCGGTTGCTGGTTGCCTGCGCGACTGCATCGAAGATATCCCTATCCTGCCAGCCGTGCGCGCGTGCCTTTTCCAGATCAGCGTGGTTTACGCTCTCTGGATGGTCGACGGCTTTAAGCGCGATTCTCAGTAAGGCCATCTCGTTGTCGGGTAGGGGCGCTGTTTCTGAGTTTGCACGGGTGGCACGAATCTCGTCCAATGACAAACCCATGCTGGTGAGAAAGCCTTCATTCATGTCGATGCAGAACTGGCATTTCGATTGCCATGACACCAGATAGCGGATCATTGCCATCAGCCGGGGTTGAAGTCGGGAGCCGCCGTTGAAGTAGCCAACATTGCCAACAAACGTCTCCAGTAATGGCGGGCTCAGGGTGTAAAGACGCAGGCCATCGGGGATAAACCCTAGGTGTTGTTTGACGCCGTCCAGAATAGCGGCGACGCGCGCTTCGTCACCTGCTGGCACTGTCGGGGTGATAAGGGGTTTTTCATGGCTGATGGTTTGGGGTTGCATGTTGTAGTGCTCCTTGGGTTGGGTGTTACACGAAGTAGTCGACCGGTCGGTCATCTCATTAAACGCAGTTAGGCCTGGTATGAGGTGCATGAATAATTCTACTTAAGAAGCGGAAATGCGAATCTGCGCCATAGCGGGCAACAAATTGCGCAGAATAGTTGGGTCGTTCTGGGTTTTAGCCAGCATCATGACGCCTTCCATGTAAGCCAGCATGGCCTTTGCCGTTGCGTCGATATTGATGCCAGTCATTTCACCGACCTGAACACTGGCAGTTACAACCTCACCAATCTTGTTTTGTAACTGCGCAAAGATGTGATCGACCTTTTTCCGGATAGGTTCATCCTGAGTGGCCAGCTCGGTTGCGAGATTGCCGAACGGGCAGCCCAGCACGCGCCCGGTGTCTTTCTTCAATTGGTTCTGAAATTGATAGGTCAGAAGCGCGAAGCGTTCCAGGCGCGCCAGCGGGGCAATGTCTGCCACGAAGGCCTTATCGATCAAAGCTTCTTTCATGCTGATAAAGAAGCCATCCAATACCGAAAGGGTCAGATCCTGCTTACTGGGAAAGAAATGGTAGAAGCTCCCTTTTTGAACGCCCGCGAGATCACAAATGGCTGCGACGCCGACATCCGCATAGCTGCGCGAATGGATGAGCTGACTGGCGGCATCAAGAATGCGCTGTTGGGTGTCGGGTGTGTTTGCCATGGGGGAATATTGTAGTTGACCGGTCGGTAAAGTCAAGCTTAGTGTGTTCGGGCAGAAAAGAATGCCTGCTGAAGGAGTGGCTAGATGCTACTGGCTATTGTCTCGCGTATTTTTGCGCCCTTTGCGCGAGACAGAAACCTTACCGCGCACTCGTCTCCACTGGCCGTTGTGGATCGCGAATCCATTCACTCCACGAACCGGCATAAAGCTTTGCGCCGCTCAAGCCGGCCATCTCCAGCGCAATCAATGAATGACAGGCCGTGACGCCTGAGCCGCACATCAAGATGCAGTTTTCAGGGCTGCTATCGCCGATGACGCGCTTGTACATTTTCTTGAGTGCTTCGGGCGGTAAAAAGCAATCGCAGGAATCCAGGTTGGTTTGGTAGGGCAGGTTGATGGCGCTGGGGATGTGTCCGGCGCGGCTGTCGATGGGTTCCTTTTCGCCGCTGTAACGTTCCGGTGCGCGGGCATCGATAATGCGATGATCGATCGTGCCAAGGAGCGTTTCAAGTTCAGTGGTGCTGACGAGCAACGTCGGGTCGGGTTTGCCGCGGAATTCTGTTGCGGTGACGCGGGGTGTCGGCGCGTTAAGCGGGCGGCCTTCCTCTTCCCACTGTTCCAATCCGCCGTCGAGCACGGCAACCTGAGTGTGTCCCATCCAACGCAACAGCCACCACAGCCGCGCGGCATAAGCATTGGCCTGGGCGTCGTAGCAGACGACTTGAGTGTTCGCGCCGATACCCCAGGCACCGAGGGTGACCGCGAGTTGATCGGGATCGGGTAGTGGGTGGCGGCCGCTGGTCTCGGTGATGGGACCGGACAGATCTCTATCAAGGTGGGCGTAGAGTGCGTTGGGAATATGACCTTCGTGGTAGGCGGCTTCACCCGCCTCGGGGTGGGCAAGATCGAAACGGCAATCGATGATGCGCCAGTTCGGGTCGTCGAGATGTGCGGCGAGTTCTTGTGCCGAAACCAGGGTGGTGTGGGTCATGCGGTACTCTGTGTGCGGGAGCGTTGTGACCATAATACGCATATTCAGACGGAGGAGAAGCCATGCGGCTCGGGATAGACCTCGGAGGCACCAAGATCGAAATCATCGCGCTGGATGATGCCGGTAAGGTATTGATGCGTGAGCGGATTGTGACGCCTCAGGGTAATTATCCGGCAGTTCTGGCCGCGATAGCGGGCTTGGTGGCCAGTGTGGAAGCCAGGCTCGGGGCGGCTGAGACGGTTGGTATCGGCACCCCAGGTGCGCTGTCGCGGGCAACCGGGGGTATGAAAAATTCCAACTCGACCTGTCTGAATGGCCGGCCATTGCTGGATGACCTGCGTGCGCGGCTCGGTCGGGATCTGCGCATTGCCAACGACGCCAATTGTTTCGCCTTGTCCGAGGCGATTGATGGTGCTGCTGCCGGTGCTTCAGTGGTGTTCGGCGTGATCATCGGCACGGGAACGGGAGCCGGTATTGTCGTTGATCGCAAAGTGCTGACCGGACCCAACGGTATCGCGGGCGAGTGGGGGCATAACCCGTTGCCCTGGCCGCAGCCCGATGAACTGCCGGGGCCTGCCTGCTATTGCGGTAAACAGGGCTGTGTTGAAACCTTTCTCTCCGGTCCCGGACTCGCGCGTGATCATCAACAACACGGCGGTGAAGCACTCAGCGCCGAGACTATCGCCGCACGCGCGGAGCACGGCGAACCGGCCAGCCGCGCGACACTGGAACGCTATTACGACCGCATGGCCCGCGCGCTGGCGCAGGTGATCAACATCCTTGATCCGGACGTGATCGTCTTCGGCGGTGGCATGGGCAAGATCCCCACGCTGTATCACGAAATCCCGCGCCGCTGGGGCGCCTACGTGTTTTCTGACCGTGTTGATACGCGGCTAGTAGCGCCGAAACATGGGGACTCCAGCGGCGTGCGCGGTGCGGCGTGGTTGTGGGGGCGGTAGGTCTGCCTCGCGCAAAGGCGCTAAGAAAACAAACAACCTGTCGGACGCGCGGCTACGCCGCTGAATCCGACCTACGGTATGTTGTAGACCAAACGTAGGTCGGATTCAGGCCGCAGGCCGCGTCCGACAATTTCCCAATAATCATTGTCCCTTAGCGCCTTCGTGTCTTTGCGCGAACCAAGTATTGAAGCCCTGACTAAGGGCGCGCTTTCTTGTCGCCCCGGAGTCGGCAGCCTACAATCGGGCACTCTTAACGAGCCCGGTGACCACCATGCCATCCGCAGCCGAACGCACTACAGATATCCAGTGGCAAACCCAGGTCGCTGCCCTGATCGAGGCCGGTCGGGACCTACACGCGCGCGGCTGGGTGCCGGCGACCAGTGGCAATTTTTCCGCGCGCTTGAATGCAGCGGAAATCGCCCTGACGGTGTCGGGTCGCCACAAAGGCAAGCTCGACGCGACCGGTATCATGCGTGTCGATCTGGACGGCAAGGCCGTCGGCAATGATCAGCGCCCTTCCGCGGAGACCTTGCTGCACACTCAGCTATATCGCCGTTATCCGGATGTAGGCGTGGTGCTGCATGTGCATTCAGCAAATGCGACGCTGATCTCGCGCGCGGTGCAGCGCGCCGGGCAACAGGATCTGGTACTGGCCGGTTATGAATTGCTGAAGGCGTTTCCCGGCTGCAAGACGCACGCGACTTCGATGCGCGTACCGGTGTTCGATAATGAACAGGACATTCCGCGTCTGGCGGCCAAGGTCGATGCCTGGCTGGATGCGAATGATCCAATCTATGGTTATTTAATTGTAGGCCATGGCCTGTATGCCTGGGGTCATGACATGGCAGAGACATTGCGCCATCTCGAGGCTTTCGATTTTCTGTTTGACTGTGAACTGCGCGAGCGGGGGATGCAAAAGCGATGAGCTACTTGACGATATTTTCGGATACCAATGCCCACGCCAGTGAATCCTTCACCGACGGTGCTGAGATCGGTCGGCGGCTCGGTAAGATCGGCGTGCGCTTCGAACGCTGGGAGGCTGCGCGCGCGCTGACCGACAGCGCGACCCAGGAAGACATCATCGCGGCCTATCAAACGCAGGTCGATGCACTGATGGACGAATACGATTTCAAATCGGTCGATGTCGTCAGTCTCAATCCAAATCATCCTGACAAGACGGCCTTGCGCGCCAAGTTTCTCGATGAGCATGTCCACAGCGATTTCGAAGTGCGCTTTTTTGTCGACGGCCAGGGCCTGTTCTATATACACAAGGACGATCAGGTGTACGGCGTGCTGTGCCAAAAGGGTGATCTGATCAGCGTGCCGGCCAATACGCCGCACTGGTTCGACATGGGCGAGAATCCGCACTTCAAATGCATCCGTCTGTTCACCACGCCAGAAGGTTGGGTGGCGCAGTACACGGGTGACAAGATCGCCGGTGGTTATCCGAAATTCGCCCAGCAGTTCTGCTGATGCAATTGTTTGTGTGTCAACCAGTTCATAATCTGAGCCACGCGCATTCCTTACCATTGGGGG
The DNA here is from genome assembly GCA_041739295.1 of Thiohalobacterales bacterium. GTDB lineage: Bacteria > Pseudomonadota > Gammaproteobacteria > Thiohalobacterales > Thiohalobacteraceae > JAHJQQ01. The sequence continues at coordinate 16,990 of JBGSOE010000209.1, forward strand.
ATTGCCAAGGGGGAGTAGCGGAGCTCTCCCTCTTGGCAGTCAGCCCGCGCAGAACTTGTTCGAGCAGACGGAAATAATGGTACTAGCGATCGTTACCGACATCGAGGGCACCACCAGCTCGCTGTCGTTCGTCAAGGATGTTCTGTTTCCCTATGCGCGTCAGCATCTGGCGCGGTTCGTTGCTGAACATGCCCAGGATACGAAAGTCCGTACACTGCTCGACGACGCCAACCAAGAAGCTGGCGGCGGTCTGGACGATGCAGGCATCGTTACGCAGCTCGAACGCTGGATCGACGAGGACCGCAAGATCACCCCGCTCAAATCCCTGCAAGGACTGATTTGGGAGGCGGGTTACCGCAGCGGTGATTTCAAGGGCCACATCTACGCCGATGCCGCTGAACGCTTGCGTGCATGGCACGCGCAAGGCATCCACCTGTATGTTTATTCATCTGGCTCAGTGTATGCGCAGAAACTGCTGTTCGGATTCAGCGAGGCGGGTGATCTGACACCATTGTTTTCCGGTTACTATGACACGCACATTGGCGGTAAACGCGAGGCGGCTTCATACCAGGCGATTATCGACGATCTCAAACTGCCAGCGGGCGATATCCTGTTTCTGTCGGATATCGTGGAAGAACTGGATGCCGCGCGCAGTGCCGGGATGCAGACCTTGCAGTTGGTGCGTGAGGGTGAACTGAATCCACAAGTTAATCACCGGCAGATTCGTGATTTCACAGCCATCGAATTATGACCCTAAAATCTCGCCGTCATTACGAGCCTAGCAAAGCAATCTTCCAATAATGCCATCACGGTCGCCGGCTATGTCGATATCAATTCCTGAGCAGCCCGCCACAGCGACATCTGCAGGCGGCGCTCATCGGCTGGAACTGAAACGCACCGTATCCGCGGATGACGCGCCTGTGCTCGTCGATTTTCTGCATCAACACAGCGGTCTCTCCAAGCAGCAGATCAAGGACGCCGCCAACAAGGGGGCGGTTTTGTTGCGTCGTGCCGGGACTGCGCGACGGGTAAGACGGGCCAAGACCGAGTTGCGCAACGGCGATTGTGTAGAGCTACATTATGATCGTGACCTGTTGGCTTTGCAGCCTCCCATCGCGCGTTGTATCGCGGATCACAACAGTTACAGTCTCTGGTACAAACCCGCTGGGTTGCTGGCGCAGGGCAATGAATTCGGTGACCATTGTGCGCTGACGCGCCAGGCCGAGTTAGCCTGGACGCCGCCGCGCCAAGTCTGGCTGATTCACCGATTGGATCGCGAGGCGGCCGGGCTGATGGTGCTCGCACATAGCAAGCAGGCCGCAGCCAAGCTGTCGCAACAGTTCCAAAACAATAAAGTGCAGAAACAATATCGTGTTCAAGTGCGCGGCGACATCGGTACGGCACTCGGTCAGCAAGGGCGCATCGAGCAAGCGCTGGATGGAAAGTTTGCGCGGACCGATTTCCAGGTTCTGAGCTGGGATGCGCAAACACAGCGCTCGACATTGCAGATCAACATCCATACCGGGCGTCTGCATCAGATACGACGCCATCTTGCTGATGCTGGCTTCCCTGTGATCGGCGACCCTCGCTATGGTGCCAACAATAAATCCGCAGAAGGCTTGCGTCTGGTGGCAGTGAGCCTTGCCTTTCAGTGCCCGCAACGACGCACACACATCGCGATTGAACTTGCGCCCGAGGACATCGGCTTTTGAAACAGGAGCCGACACTGCCGGATTGGATCGGTCCGGGATTGAATATAGTCTCGGTTGGTCTAAACCCTTCGCTCAGCTCGGTACGTGCAGGTTTCCCTTTTGCCACACCACAGAATCGGTTCTGGAAGGCGTTGAATGCCAGCGGGCTGATCGACGAAATCCTGGAGCCGGGTGTGCCTGCCATGCAGCGGCTGTTCGTGTATCACCGCATTGGCTTCACGGATGTGGTCAAGCGTCCTACACCCGGTGCCGCCCAACTGCGTGCCGCTGATTTCAAGTTCTGGGCACCGGTATTGACCGATAAATTGCTGGCCTATGCGCCACGTCTTGTCTGGTTTCACGGCAAGCTGGCCTATCGCGACTATCTCAAGCAAGGTGCACTTGAGATCAATCGATCTGATCTTGAGGTGCTGGATTGGGGTTTGCAGCCGTTGCGGATTGGTGTCAGTCAGGTGTTTATGACGCCGAATCCGAGTCCCGCCAATGCCGCCTATTCGCTGGATACACTGATCCTCTGGTATCGTAAGCTGGCGGCGTTGAGCACATATCAATAAGGAGGGTGACACTGTGGGCTGGATCATTTTTTTGGTACTGATCGTTATCCTGGTGCTGTACGGCATCATGCTCTACAACAACCTGGTGGCGCTCAAACACAACGTCTCCAAGAGTTGGTCGAATATTGATGTGCTACTTAAACAGCGTCACGACGAACTGCCCAAGCTGGTCGAGGTCTGCAAGCAGTACATGGGTTACGAGCAGGAGACCCTGGAGAAAGTCATGAAGGCGCGCACCGCCGTGGCGGCGGCACGTGAAGGTCAGAACATTCCGGCGCTGGGTGCGGCGGAAACCCAGCTGCGTTTAGGTCTGGGAAGCCTGTTCGCGGTGGCCGAGGCCTATCCGGATCTCAAGGCCAATACCCAGTTCCAGCATCTGCAGGATCGTATCACCGAGTTGGAAAACAGCATTGCCGACCGGCGCGAGTACTACAACGAAAGTGTCAATCTCAATAATGTCCGCATTGAGCAGTTCCCCGATGTGATTATCGCCAAGCAGTATGGCTTCGGTAGTTTCGATCTTCTGGAATTCAGCGAAGAGGAAAAGGCCGACGTGGATATTAAGGATCTGTTCGGCAAGAGTTGAATTCAGCGCCATGTGGTTCCCCGAGCTGGTCGCACGTGTCCAGGGGCTTTCGACAGAAGGCTTCTGGTTCGTGTCCGCAATTTTGACCATCGTTAGCGCGATCGCGTTCTATTACATCTGGCGCAGCCTGCACCGCGCACGCATTATCGAAGACACGCCAACAGCGCGGATTCGTTCTGCGCCGCAGGGTTATGTAGAGTTAGAAGGCGTCGGTCAGCTGCTCGAAGGCCCGCCGATTGTCGGCCCGCTAACCGGTATTCATTGCCTCTGGTACAGCTACAAAATCGAACATCGCGAAACGCACCACGATAGCCGTGGGCATAGCAGCAGTAACTGGTCGACGCTGCAGTCGGGTATCAGTGATGGGCTGTTCCTGCTTGATGATGGGACCGCCAGTTGTATTATCGATCCCGACGGTGCAGAAGTGGTCGCCGATGACAACGACGTCTGGTACGGTCATGACAGTTTTCCTCGGAGCGGTCCGCCGGCAAAAAAATCCTGGATTCGATTCGGTAGTGGTGACTACCGCTACACCGAAGAACGCTTGATGCCGGGCTCGGTCTATGCGCTGGGTTGGTTCAATACCGTGCGCAACGCACCGGGCGATGTAAATACCGAGGTCGCAGCTCTCCTGCGCGACTGGAAGGGTGATCAACCTGGCCTGCTGGCGCGATTCGATCACAATCGCGATGGCCAGATTGATGTCAGTGAATGGGATGGTGTGCGTGAGGCGGCGTTGCAGGAGGTGATTAAGCTGCGTTCGCATCGGCCGCATGCGCCGGCCAGTAATGTGCTGGTACGCTCTCCTAGCGACCGTCAGCCGTTTCTGCTGTCAGCGGTACCACAGCGGGTGCTGGCCTGGCGCTATCGGCGTCGCTCATTGCTGGCGCTGTTGGCGGCCTGTATCGGGATCGCGTTCACTTTGTGGTTCGTCACCGCACGCTTCACGTCAATTGCGGGTTGACAGCTGCCCGGCCGCAAAGGCAGACTCAAGCCATGTCCACGCATTCACCATCACTGTGCATTAGCAAACCCGTCGCGCACGCCGTCTGGCTGCGACGCATTACTGTGCGCCTGCGGGAGTCATGTTGAATCGTTAGCTGAACAGCATTATTTGAATTCCGCAGGCCGCAGATCCCAATGATCTGTGGCCTTTTTCGTTATAGAGCTACAAAAATCCGGCGCAAGGTGGCGCCACGAGGAACTATTCATGTCAATGCCGGCAGCCTTTTTGGGCGTGATACTGATCTGGTCGACCACGCCGCTCGCGATTCAGTGGAGCAGCGAGGGTGGCGGCTTTCTGTTTGGTGTGGCCGCGCGCATGTGGTTGGGAGCGCTGTTCTGTCTGGCACTGATGGGTATTTTCAGTGTACCGATGCCACGTAACCGTGCCGCACTGCACACCTATCTGGCTGCCGGTTTGGGCATCTTCGGTGCAATGCTCTGCGTGTATTGGGGTGCGCAGTTCATTCCTTCGGGATTGATCTCGGTGTTGTACGGGCTGACGCCGATGATGACCGGTATCTGTGCGGCGTTCTGGCTGCAGGAGTCGGCATTCTCGCCAGCACGTATTCTCGGCATGCTGATGGGATTGGGTGGTTTGCTGGTGATTTTCGGCCAAGGATTGGCTGATCAACACATCGCCGTCGCCGGTATTGCGGGCGTTTTGATGTCGGTGCTATTGCATTCGATCAGCAGCGTTTGGGTGAAACGTATCGGCGCCGAGGTACCGGCGATGGCGGTCGCCGGTGGCGGTATGCTGGTCGCAGCTCCCCTGTACCTCATCGCCTGGTTGTTACTGGACGGTCAGGCGCCAGTTGCGCTGACGCCACGCGCGGGTGCGGCGATTCTGTATCTGAGTCTGATGGGCTCGGTAGTCGGTTTCGTATTGTTCTATTACGTGCTGAAACGCATGGCAGCGAGCCGAATCGCGCTCATTACGCTGGTGACGCCGGTGTTGGCATTGTGGCTGGGGCACGTGCTGAACGGCGAAGTGATCGACCTGCGTCTCTGGATGGGGGCTGCGCTTATTCTCGCGGGTTTGGCAGTGCATCAGTGGGGTGATCGTGCATTGTCGCAGTTGCGTCGGCGTGAGGTTGTTGCGGAAGAGTTGTGATTGTCGAGATGCATATTATGTAAGGCGCATTAGCGCAGCGTAATGCGCCGTATGTGTTTGGGATCTGATTGCTTAGAGATCGTCAAAACATCCGGCGCATTACGACCTTCGGTCTAATGCGCCCTACCTGCGTTAGGTATCCGCGACCGGTGCGCCGCGAAAACCGATTGCCACGGCAATACCAGCCAGTAATAGGCCGAGCAAGATCATGATTGGGCCGATGCCGAATCCGAGTAGCTGGCCTGCCCAGGGCAGGCTGAACACCGTGACCAGATACAGCAGTCCCGAGTGCAGGACTGTGCCCAGGATGAACAGCCAGCTGATCAGCTGTTTGAAGGCGGTTGAGACTGCTACAAAACACAATACGACTCCGATAGTGATGTTCAGTAGCGATTCCAGATTGCCGTGTGCATGCGGCCCACCTTTGACAGCGTCGATAGGTGCGACGGCATTCAATTGCTGGTTAAGCGCGAGCAGGCCAGTGGTATTGGCGCGGGCGATCTGCTCTGCGCTCATGGGTTCGAGGTCTTTCTCGAAATTGTTACTGGCCATCAATTCTATGTTGCTCATAGCGGTTTGTTTGGCTGACTGAGCTTCACCCACGGCCGGAAACAGCTGGATGACCATGTAGGGGCCAAGACCGGCCGTCAGAACCAGAAACAGCAATCCGAAAACAATATTCTTTTTCCCGATCATGGCGTGTTCCTCCGTGTGTGTAGTGTGGTGGTCGTGTTAGCGTCATGTAGCGAAGTGTAGCTGTCGATTGGGCGAGACGTTAACGGCGCACCAGGCGCGCCCAGCGCCACAGGTTCAATAGGCTGGCCAGCGCGCCCGCGACATAGGTGAAGGCGGCCGCCCGCAGAATACTGCGTGCAGCAGGCAGGTCTTGGGCTGGGATGTAATTACCAGCTTGCAGCAGTGGCAACGCGCGTTTGAAGCTGGCATCCCATTCCACTGGCAGCGTTATTATCTGCACTATGACGGCAGTGCCGATGCTGGCTAAGCCGCCAATCAGAAACAGTAGACCGGTGTTCGGGATCCGAGTGATAGCGGTGATGATCGGTGTGGCAATGATCAATCCATTCCCAAGCTGTTGGGCGGCGTTGGCAAATTTGACCAGTCGGTGGCGCCAGCGCAGAGGCGGGTAATCACTGGCATCTTGCAGGGCATGACCGACTTCGTGCGCGGCGATGACGATGGCGGTGAGTGAGCGGCCCTGGTGGTGGGGCTCGCTAAGGCGGACTGCCCTGGCGGTTGGATCGTAATGATCGCCTTTGTCCGTTTGCTCGACAGCGACCTGCTGTAATGCGAATTGATTCAGCAGATGGCGTGCGAGCTCAGCGCCGGTCCCCGGAAAATCCGCGCGTGGTGTGCTGTGGCGTTGCATGACCCGCTGCACCCATAACTGCGGGCCAAACAAAACGCCGACCACCAGGAGTGCAATGAATAGCCAATGCATGCGCGGGCTATCCGTCCAGGTTGGGTTTGCGCAGGTGTACGGGTTCGGCCGTCCGCCGCCGCAGCCGAATGTTGAGCGCTTCGACGAAGATCGAGAAGGCCATGGAGACGTAGATGTAACCCTTCGGAATATGGAAATCCAGACCGTCTGCTATCAGTGCCAGACCGACCATCAGTAGAAAGCTTAGCGCCAACACCTTAAGCGTCGGATGGGTGTCAATGAAGCGACTGACAGCTCCGGCGAAGATCATCATAAAGACCACGGCAATCACAATTGCCATTGCCATGACTTCAACGTGCTGTGCCATGCCAACGGCGGTAATGACGGAATCCAGTGAGAACACAATGTCGATGATGGCAATCTGCACAATAATCAATGAGAAACCATATGCTGAGGCTGATCCTTCCTGTTCCTCCGGTCCTTCCAGGCTGCTGTGCAATTCCATTGTACTTTTGGCAATCAGGAATGCGCCGCCAATAATCAATACCAGATCGCGCACCGAGATTTCCCATTGCCATACGGTGAATAGCGGTGCTGTCAGGCGGGTCAACCATACCAGGGAAAATAACAGCAGCAAGCGCGTGATCATGGCGAATCCCAGTCCAAGGGTTCGCGCACGCGGTTGCTGATGCAGCGGAAGCTTGCTGGTCAGTATCGATACGAAGATGATGTTGTCGATGCCCAGAACGATTTCCAGCAGCGTCAAGGTGATGAGTGCCACCCAGGCCTGCGGGTCAGTGAGCCATTCCATAACAAATCTCCGGTTGTGCAAGGGGCGACGTTCGTGGATCAGGGGTGGCGGACTGCCGGTGCGCTGCGAATCCTAGGGTAGATTTGCGTATTATGGAAGTGCGTGGCGGTAGGGTATCGATTCCAGTTCTTTAAGCAGATCGCGGGTAGCATGTCATGAAATATTGCAGCAGTTGCGGTGCCGCTGTGGTGCTGCGTGTCCCGGAAGGCGATAACCGTCCTCGCTTTGTTTGTGAGCATTGTCAGGCAATTCATTATCAGAATCCGAAAATCGTGACCGGATGTCTTCCCGTCTGGGAGGACAAAGTGCTGTTGTGTCGGCGTGCGATTGAACCGCGCTATGGTTTATGGACGTTACCTGCTGGGTTCATGGAAAACGGGGAGACTGCGCAACAGGCGGCGCAGCGCGAAACACGGGAAGAGGCGCGGGCGCGGGTGACGATTGATGCTCTGTATACCCTGTTCAATCTGCCGCATATCGATCAGGTCTACATGTTGTTCCGTGCGCGGCTGTGCGATCTGGATTTTTCACCGGGCGAAGAAAGTCTGGAGGTGGCGTTGTTTGCCGAGCAAGAAATGCCCTGGGAAACATTAGCGTTTCCGGTTATGCGTGAAACCCTGCGCCTGTATTTTTCAGATCGCGCGCGTGGTGGTGATTTTTCCGTACATGTCGGTGATATAGAGCGTCTGCCCGGTCCGCCATATTCTTATCGGACAGTATTGCTGTAGTACATATTTTGTACACCACCTGCAGATCCGTGTTGCTGGACTATACTTCTCTGTGAGTTTGTTTTGGAGGATGTGTCATGGCAATGGCTGAGACCTTAACCCGATATTTGCAAGCACAGGATGTTAGCTACGACCTGCTACATCACGCACATACATCAACCAGTATGGAGGCAGCGCATGCTGCGCATATACCTGGCGATCAGCTCGCCAAGACCGTATTGCTTGAAGATGATGGAGGCTTTGTCGTTGCTGTCCTACCGGCGACGCATCGCATTGATCTGGGCGAGTTGCATCGACAGTTGAATCGTCGACTGGGATTGGCGGATGAATCTGAAATATCTCATCTGTTCATGGATTGCGAATTTGGCGCGCTGCCACCGCTCGGCCTAGCCTACGGCATTGACACCATTGTGGATGACAGCTTGGCCGAGCAGGCCGAGGTCTATTTCGACGCGGGTGATCATGAACAGTTGGTGCATGTCAGCGGCGAGACCTTCGGCAATCTCTTGGGCGGCGATGTGGCCTACGCCAGTTTCAGTCACCATGTCTAGCCGGAACTATTCATGAACGAGCTACTGCGGACGCCGATATACCTGAATACCTGAAAAGACAGCACGTGCTCCCTGCAGGTGCTCGACATACTGTCAAGTATGCCTGCGCGCCTTCCGGTCCGCGCCACGCTGTCTTTTCAGGTATCTCTACGCCTTTAGGCAGTTCATGAATAGTTCAGGCTAGTTTTGTGAGTGCAGCGACGTTATACGCAACTCAGACATGCAACAAGTCGCTGCTCCAGCCAATACCGCCGACGGCGGCATCCGGGTGGTGACGGTGGACCAAGTCTTCGATAATGGCTACCCGTGTGGGTTCGACGTCAGCCATCAACACCAATTCCCCGTGGTGTAATGCCTCGGCAAATTCATGCAAATGAGTGTTGGGTATATGCGTGAAACGCAGGCCGGCTATAAATGTAGCTGCCATCACCATGAGCGGTACGAGCAGCCAAGCTGTAAGCCCCTGTATTAGTAATTGGCTTATCAGGGCCAGTGCCGCTACGCCAAACACCGCCAGATTGAGATTCCAGAGTGTGTGTTCAATCTTGTCGCCGCGGTCATGGACGGCATCTCTGATCTGTACGCCTTGGATAGGAATGTTCACTGGAGTGCGGCTCGCTACGGCGAGGTGCCGAGATTCAATGCCGGCCTGCTGCAGTTCGGCAAGGACGCGTGTTGTGCTGTCGATGTTTGGAAGGACGAAATAGAGTCGACGTAACATCATTACCTCCTGATAGGACGTTGTCTGTCCCATACTCTATACAGAGGTATAGGACAGACCGGCCGAACTACAAGGACGCTGATGGTGGGGTATTTCCTTGCGACTATGCGATCTCTGCGACAGGGCGACCGATGGCGTAGTAGTGAATGCCCAGGTTGGCCAGCAGGGTTTTATCATAGAGGTTGCGGCCATCGAAGATGACGGGATGCTTCAACGTTGTGCGAATCTGTTCAAAGTCGGGACTGCGGAAGCTGGTCCATTCGGTGATCACGACCAGCGCATCAGCATTTTGCAGTGCGGCCTGAGGGTTATCACAGAGCGTGAGTTCCGGGCGTTCGCCATAAATACGCCGGGTTTCATCCATGGCCACCGGGTCAAAGGCCTGAACGCGCGCGCCAGCTTCCCACAGTAGTTCCATCAGTACACGACTGGAGGCGGCACGCATGTCATCGGTATTCGGTTTGAATGCCAGTCCCCACAGGGCAAAGGTGCGGCCCTTCAGGTCGTTGCCGAAATGTTTCTGGATCTTTTCAAACAGAACGCGCTTCTGACGGGCATTTACGGCTTCAACCGCGGTGAGCAATTCGGCTTTGTAACCAACTTCATTGGCGGTGCGCTCAAGGGCCTGCACATCTTTCGGGAAGCAGGAACCGCCGTAACCCGCGCCGGGATAGATGAAGCTGTAGCCAATGCGTGGATCGGAGCCGATACCAATACGCACGTTTTCGATATCAGCACCGAGCCGTTCCGCAATGCATGACAGTTCGTTCATGAAGCTGATCTTGGTTGCCAACATCGCATTTGCGGCGTACTTGGTCAGTTCGGCTGAACGAATGTCCATGGCAATGACGCGATCGTGATTCCGGTTGAAGGGTGCGTACAGGGCACGTAACAATTCGGTTGTGCGCGGGTTGTCGGTGCCGACGACGACGCGATCCGGACGCATGAAATCGTCGATCGCCGCGCCTTCTTTAAGGAATTCAGGGTTGGAGACAACATCGAATTCCACGGCACTGCCACGGGCGG
>JBGSOE010000266.1:0-6130 GCA_041739295.1 Thiohalobacterales bacterium
ACAGCTTGCGGGTTTTTTATTGCCTATAGCGTCCACTAGGGTACGTTGAAAGCCGGGGTGATTGGGGGTACCTTTGGGGATATCAAGGTAATGCACCCGGAGAGATACCCCCAATGCCCCTTACTGACTTCGCTGTACGGCAGGCAAAACCCAAAGACAAACCCTACAAGTTGGCCGACGGCGGAGGCATGTATCTGTATGTGCAGCCTAGTGGCGGCAGGCTGTGGCGGCTCAAGTATCGTGTCGATGGACGGGAGAAAGTTCTAGCCCTGGGTATCTATCCGGATGTATCACTTGCTGATGCCAGAGACAGGCGCGACGAAGCCCGCAAGCTGATTGCCAAGGGCGGCGATCCCGGCGAGTTGAAGAAGCAACAGAAACAGCAAGCCAAGGCCGAAGCGGAAAACTCATTCGAGAGCATCGCCCGTGAATGGCACGAAAAACAGAAAGGACGTTGGGTGCCCAGCCATGCGGCGCGGGTGCTGGACTCATTAGAGAAAGAGATATTCCCGCAATATGGTCACCTAGCTATCGACCAGATCGGCCCACCTCAAGTGCTGGCATCTATCCGTAAGATTGAAAATCGAGGTGTGAAGGATTATCCCGCCCGTGTGATGCAGCGTGCTCGCGCTGTGTTTCGTTATGCAGTACAGACCGGACGCGCAACGATGAATCCGGCGGCTGATTTATCCGGGGCACTCAAAACGCACAAGGTCACACATCGCCCGGCATTGGGCCGCGCCGAACTGCCCGAATTCTTGAGGAAGCTGGACGCCTACGAAGGGCAACCACTGACACGCTTGGCGCTGCGCCTTGTTCTGCTGACCTTTGTACGCTCCAAAGAATTACGCGGTGCAACCTGGGATGAATTCGACTTGGAGCGGGCAGAGTGGCGCATTCCTGCCGAACGCATGAAGATGCGTGCCGAACATATCGTGCCCTTATCGACACAAGCCATTGCGGTGTTGAAAGAACTACAAGAGCTGACCGGACGCCACACGTTGGTATTCCCCGGACAAAGCAATTTAAAGCAGCCAATGAGCGAAAACACTATGCTCTATGCGATGTACCGCATGGGCTATCACAAGCAAGCCACTGTGCATGGTTTCCGCGCTACAGCGTCCACAATCCTGAATGAAAGCGGATACAACCCTGATGCTATAGAGCGACAGTTAGCACATGCAGAACGCAACAAGGTACGCGCTGCATATCATCGTTCGGAATACTTAGAAGAACGGCAGCGAATGATGCAGTGGTGGGCAGATTATCTGGACGGCATAGCTAAGGGTGCGGACGTGATACCAATACATCGGAAGGCATGAAGCATTGCCGCACCTAGCCCGACGGGGCGAAAACCGGGGAACCCTTGCCCGGCTGGTGCGGCTTCTGAATCAAGGGCGTGAGTAAAGGGTGTGCGCTAATGGAAGATTTGGATTACTGGCGGATTGCCGAAGAAATGAGCATCGTACAGGCAGCGTTGCTGGTCGCTGAATGTGATCCATCTGTTAGCGCCGGATATGTAGAGGGTTGGGATTTAGAAAAACGCCCAGCGGGATATGAGGCAGCAAAAACCGCAATCTTCAATGCCTTTCGCCGTGGCACGATCAAGGGTACGGTCTTTCTTGAGTGTGGTTATGATATTAACGGTAACGAATATCCTATTGATGACACGATAAGCCTAACTTCAATCATTGAGGTTGAATCATTGCGTACATGGCTGAGTAGCCGAGGTATCCGAACTGGCTTTTTCTTTCCGAACGAGGCAGATGCTCCCGACTACCTTGATCCCCGGAATCCCCGGTATGCTCCGAAATTGGCGGCGGCGGTACGTGGGTGGCAGGCTGTGGCAGACCCTGGTGGCAAGTCTCCAAAACAGGCGCTAATAAAATGGTTGCGCGAGCATGCGGCGGATTATGGTCTGAGTGATGATGAGGGGAAGCCGAATGAAACTGGAATTGAGGAGGTTGCAAAAAGTAGCGAACTGGCAATCGGGCGGTGGAGTCCCCAAGACTCCTAGCAGATAAGCCACCCACCCCCTAACTATTCGCCAATGCTATATATTTTAGCTGGCGCCGCATCGAACCTACCTACCCCTACCGTTGAAACCTACCTACCTTACCCTCCGTTTTTTGGTAGGGGTTTTCTGAACCTGCCCAGCTATTTCTGATCCTAGGCAGTGCATATTGTGCTTAGCCATGCCGATGCGTACCTGGTCGGCTTTCTTCATCTGAAAGAGGAAAGATCACATGGCTGCACAATTACAAACCGCGTTAACTATTCTTCGGCGCAAACAGGTAGAAGCCCGTACCGGGCTTTCACGCTCGACAATCTATCAACGCATCAAAGAAGGTGCATTTCCAGAGGCTATTAACTTGGGGGCACGTGCCGTTGGATGGGTTGAGTCAGAAATTGATGAATGGCTTTCTCAGCAGATTCAACGTAGCCGGAAATCTGGGAAATAGGGGGCGGCCATGCATATGTATGACTGTCCCAAATTCGACGGCTGCAACGCCCCCATCTGTCCACTAGATCCCAACTGGAAGAGAGCACGTCACATGGACGGTGAGCGAGCGTGTTTCTATCTCACGGAATACGCCAAACCCAATGCTAGGCCAATCCTTGAGAGGGCGCTGACAGAGGATCTATGCCAAACCCTAGTCAATGTATACCCAGAGATCATTGTCCAGCCAGGATGGCTTAAACGGCAGTTGAGCCGGTCTAGCGTTAATCCTCCTAGGATCGGTCGCATGCCAGGGAGGGCGGCAGCATGAACGCAAAAGAAAGCCCGGTACTGGGTGCAACCAGTAAACCGGGCGATTTGGAATTACTTAACGCGATCAAGCATACCTCCGAAGGTAAAGAATGGGAATGTCCCTGCTGTGGACGTGCGCTGCCATTCCAGTCATTGGATTGGTTACGTGAACTGGCGATGTTGTTGGCCCGCTATGCGGGGCAATTGGGTATAACTCCTGACATTGCCGGGCTATCGCTAATAGAAGCACATGGGATTTACTTAATGTTAGATCGGCTCAGGTCATAACGATGGCTAAGTCGAATCGATACAGGGCTGCCAAGGAAAAGCGCGAGCCGGGTGGGTTTGTGCCATTGCCATTTGTAGTGATCCGGAGTGAATCCTATGCACGGTTGGGTGCCCATGCCGTGAAGTTGCTAAATGATTTAATGGCTCAATACAAAGGCGACAATAATGGTGATCTGTGCGCGGCATGGTCAATTATGGAAAAGCGGTTCTGGAAATCAAAGGGCACGCTTTACAAAGCGCTTACTGAGCTGAAGGAGAAATATTTGATAGTTGTATCCAGACAAGGTGGTAGAAATCGGGCCAGTCTGTATGCACTGACATTCTTTGCGGTGGATGAATGTAAGGGGAAGTTGGATATTAATTCGACTCACTCACCGAGTTCTCTATGGCGACGAAATGAGCCGCCGCCTCGAATCGAACGAATTGCGCCGCCAATGAATAGGGATTTCCTGTCAATCCCGCGTGTGGAAACTGCCGATGAAATTAAAATGGGTGACTCGTGATGCGTACCAATAGCACGTTGACTGTATCGCTATGTGTACCAATAAATTCTCACAATCGCTTGATTGACTCTCTATGTGTACCAGTCAGGGATATTTTTGGAAATCAATTGGCCCATCTCCTGTACTCCTTTCTAGAGATACCATCTACCCATGCAAGCAAATGGATAGCTGATATTGTGAACATGCGAGCAAGTAGCTGGAAAGTTGGTTCTGCGGGAAATTGGGGTGGAGGTGGAAATTATGGCGAGTAAGCGCAAAGCAAAGACAGATGTTAAAACAAGCAAACCAAATGCTCTGAATGTGGACGTGCACCAAAACGAAACGCCCGATAGAGCCATAGCGCGGCAACTGTTGGCTCCAAGCGTACAAGCTGCTTCGACCATTCATACGCTAGAAAAAACAGACTATGACATACTAGGTTTTATTGACGAACTACGGGGTCAGGTTGCGGCTGTTCATAGTGGCGATATGAAACGGTCTGAGGCAATGCTAATCACACAGGCCCACACCCTGAATGAACTGTTCAACAATCTGACAAGACGTGCGGCGGGGAATATGGGCGAATATATCAATGCGGCGGAAACCTATTTTCGGCTGGCACTTAAGGCGCAGAGCCAATGCCGGGCAACCCTGGAAACCCTATCGACGGTGAAAAATCCCCCAGTGATCTATGCGCGGCAAGCTAATGTTACAACCGGACCGCAACAGGTGAACAATGGCATCCCCTCGCATACGCGGGAAAACAAAATCGAGCAAAACAAACTTTTGGAGGAAAAAGATGGCGAATGGCTGGACACCAGAGCGACGGGCACGACAAGCGGTCTTAATCCAGGCATGGCAACCGTGGGACAGATCAACCGGGCCAAGAACAACGGCGGGTAAAGCGGCTGTAGCGCGTAATGCCTACAAGGGCAGATCGCGGGTGTTGTTGCGAGAGCTTGCTAGGATGCTGAAAGAGATAAAAAAGGAGCAGGATTACTAGTTCGCCCCTGAGCCGCCTTACCACTGGGTGCTGCTTGAACGACTGCAACGCCGCGAGAGCGGACTTTAATGTCAGCAATGTTGTGCAGCGGCTTTCGACCTATTGTGTTGAAAAACACTCCTGAATAATGCCGTTTCATCAGTTATCATTCTGGTCATCGGATGATGCGGAGTGCGTAGCGATGATGGGATCTTCGACGGGCGGCCAGGATCGACTTTTCTACGCATTCAACCTTGAAGACCACGTACCCCAGCAGCATCTCCTTCGCGGCATCGACCGATACCTTGATCTAAGTGATCTTCGCCAACACCTCGCCGAGTTTTACAGTCACACAGGACGTCCTTCGGTTGATCCCGAACTGATGATCCGCATGCTGATCGTCGGCTATTGCTTCGGTATTCGCTCGGAGCGGCGCTTGTGCGAGGAAGTGCATCTGAACCTGGCCTACCGCTGGTTCTGCCGACTCGGACTGGAGGATGCCGTACCGGATCACTCCAGCTTTTCCAAGAACCGTCATGGACGCTTTCGCGAGAGCGGTATCTTCCGCCATCTGTTTGAACGTGTGCTGCAGCGCTGCATGTCCGAAGGACTGGTGCGCGGTGAAGGATTCGCCACTGACGCCAGCATCATAAAGGCTGATGCGCAGCGTCAGCGCGGTGTATCGGGTCATGAAGTGATTGATTGGGGTAACCCAGCCGAGGCGACACGCCCGGTACGAGAGTATCTGGCGGCATTGGATAACACTAATGGTCCAGTGACGGTGTATAAGGCGATTTCGCTGACTGATCCTGCCGCGACATGGACGGCCGCAGGCGGTCCAGCCTTCTTCGCCTATTCGACCAACTACTTAATTGATCTGAAGGCAGGCATCATCGTTGACGTCGAAGCGTCTGCGGTTAATAAGGCGGCAGAGGTCAATGCGACACGGGCCATGATGGAGCGGGTGGAGGATAAATTCGAGCTTAAACCTGACCGCCTCGTCGGCGACACTAACTATGGCTCAGCCGCCATGCTGGGTTGGCTGGTCGATGAGAAGCAAGTTGCACCGCATGTGCCTGTATTCGACAAGACGGAGCGGCATGATGGCACCTTCTCTCGTAGTGATTTCCAGTGGAATGAAGAGGCCAATGAATATCGTTGCCCCGAAGGCAAATTACTCCGTAGTGATTGGCGACAATTCACCCATCCACGCTCACGCATCACGAAAGAAAATACCATCCTCTACAAGTCGAGGCTGGGCGACTGCGTAAACTGTTCGATGAAAGCGCAGTGTTGCCCGAATACGCCCTATCGCAAGATTGCCCGCAGCATCTTTGAGCCTGCGCGTGATGTGGCACGCGCCATCGCCAAAACCGATGCTTACCTACAGTCACGCAAGGATCGCAAAAAAGTCGAGATGTTGTTTGCTCACCTCAAGCGCATCCTTAAATTGGATAAGCTTCGTCTACGAGGTCTCAGTGGTGCGCAAGACGAGTTTTTATTAGCGGCCACCGCGCAAAATCTACGGCGAATGGCCAAGTGGTTGATGCCAAGGATGCCGGAAGTGAACCAAATACCTGCATAACAGCGTGCTGGGAGCGTTCGCTTCTCAGTATTGCGCGTTTA
>JBGSOE010000313.1:0-7633 GCA_041739295.1 Thiohalobacterales bacterium
CTGGGAGAGGGTTGGGGTGAAGGGATCAACATAAAAAACTGCTTGAATAAAACGCCCTCATCCTCGTCTTCTCCCGAGAGGGAGAAGGGACTCTTCTTTTTTCGCCAACAGAAACTTCAATGTCCTCTGTAATCGTAAAATTCGTTAGGGCCTGCAATCAATAGCCGCGCCGGAGCACGTCCCATATTATCGTGGGACAGCACTGGCACTGACCCGAATGGCACTTACTTAACCGCTCAGATGGCCAGGCAGTGCTATACATCTAGCCACGGAATCCGGTACTGACCCCTTAAATACTCACGCCTGCCAGACACCATAGCCAGCCTCGCGTAGACCGATCGCCAACTCCACTTCCATCTCACACGCACCATCATACGGCATCGGGTTATACATCTCATACAACTCAGGCATCAATCGCAAACCAAACTCTCGCACGAATCGGTTCGACTGGATGCCCGCCTTGTGTTTATCGAAACGCACGTCCGGATCCAAGCCTGTCATGCCGACGTAGACACAGGGCTTACCAAATTCATAATCCGGATTGGCCTTCTTGAATTTGGGTTCGTACAGGACATCATCCGAGAGTTTTATGACATAGACGTGGTAATGGTAGCGACGCGCCATGGTGTTTCTCTAAGCCGAAAAGATTACTCATTCATCTCTGTTATGGAGAGAAAGAAATAGAACAAACCATTTTTCCTGGCGACCTACTTTGCTCGCTCTGTAAAATCCGTGGTCTGTCCCTAATTAAAGACGTCATTCTTCAGCCTCCATCACAACCAACCCGGCACGCGCTTGAACACCATCAACCCAAAGATAATCAGCACGGCCGCGAAGGCGGGCCAACCCAGCAGAAACCATACGCGCATATAACGATGGTAACGCGCATCCAGTGCAGTCTGGCCTCGCGCTGCCATCTCAGCCAAGTTGCGCATTTGGACTTGCAGCCAGACCACGGGCAACCAACAGACACCGGCCAGCGCGAACAACAGCAGGCTGATCAGTATCCAGGGTTCGATCAGGGCATAACCGCGCGTGCTAACCAACCACAATCCGGAAATCGGCTGGATGATCACTGCCGGCGTGGTGAACAACCAATCGGCAAGCACGACGTTACGCGCGACGCTGGCAATGACTCGCACATCGCCGCTCTTATGCGCACGCCACATATAAAAGGCTGAGCCCAGGCCTGTCCCGAACAACAGCGTTGCGGACAGGATGTGGATCAATCTGACCAGCAGGTAGGAATCCATCAGCGTCGCTTGTGCAAAACCATCATGATCAGCACTGCCGGGATCAGCGGAAGATTCTTGATCAGGCCACCGAACGGCGTCATCCACGCCGACGGCATGGCGATCCCGATAATCAACGTATAGGTCAACAGCGACAGCAACATCAAAACAACCGCCAGTTCGACACGCCAACCGATCAGCAACATCACACCCAACACGCAATCCAGTGCACTCACCGCATAAAGCAACCCAGCGGACATCGTCGCGGGGACGTTCAATGTCGAAAGCGTAGCCGCCGCATCCGCCATCGGCGTGACGAAGCCGACCACGCCCGACCAGACCCAGAGAATGCCCAGCATGATCCGCAGCAGCGGCGCCAGAAAATACAGACGCGCATGCCACCGGTCCTGCACACTCGACGGCGTTGCCGCCAAGGCCTGTTCGACAGACGTGGGCTGGATTCCAGTGGCCTGCATGAACGCCTCGACCGCACCCACCGAACCCACATTGCCCTGTTGCAGCATGCGATACATCGTCATACCCAAGGGACCATGCCCGAACATCTCCCCTGCCATGGCAACCGGTCTCACCAGCAGCAAGGGCACATGCACGATCCAGGGCCGGCCGAACCCCAGCCAATTCCGTAACGCAGCGACAAATGATTCCATAGAAACCTGCCGAGGACCGACCGCCTCGATAATCCGCTGACAGCAGTCGTTGTTCCGCAGCAGGGCAACAATCGCCAGTCCAAGATCATCGGCACTGATCGGTTGCAGCAACTGGCCGCCATGGCCCGGCATCGGCATAACCCCAGGAAAGGCCGCCATGGCGCGCAACAGCGAGGTACCGCCATAAGAGGCCTTGGGCGAATACACCACTGACGGCCGGATCACCGCCCAATCAAGATCCAGCTCGGCCAACAGCGCATCACAACGATGTTTGGAACGAATGAACTCCCCATCATCGGCCTGCCCGAGCGCAGAGATTTGAATCACACGGCGGATTCCCAGCTGCGCACAGGCACGGAATAGCGCCATCGGCGCGCGCACATGAATAGTTTCGAAATCACCCGCGCGGGATTCACGCAGAATGCCGGCACAGTTGATGACGGCATCGATTCCCGCGAGGCGTGGCAACCAGATTTCGGTTTCAACATCCCGGGAAAAATCACAGGCGATGTTCTCAGCGCTGCCAGACTGCACAGAGCCGCCAGTGCGCACAGCGGAAACAACGTGATGACCAGCGGCCTGCAGCGCCACGACAATCTGAGATCCGATAAACCCGCCGGCACCAGTCAGTAGTATGCGCAATCGACACTCCCGTGGTTCGACTTAAGTCGAAGTCAAAAATAAATGATTTTATTTTATTGTGCCGGCCTGTTTGGCCAAGAAACAGGTTTTAGCAGAGAGTTCAAACGAGCAAGTCCATTTATAGGCAAGATTTATACTTTCTGCTGTCGCATAAACGCCATGCCCTCGAACGACAACAATTTTGTGTTCAGCCAATACATCCGAAACAGCGTCAGCAGATTTTTCAAGATAGTCATTGTAGGGAATAGTAATAACAGGAATATGGTCGAAGTAATACTGGCCTTCAAAATCTTCGGGGATAAAGTTTTCGCCATTCATGGTCATAGCAACACTGTAAGCACCGTGACTGTGAAGCACTGCAGCAGAGGTATCATTTTTTTGATACACCATGGAATGTAACATTGCATCTAATGAAGCACCTTTGCACGGGCTGCCATTAATGTCACATTCAATTAAATGCTCTGCTTCAAGTGTGTCTGCACAGGCACCTGTTGGCGTCACCCAAAATTTATTTGCATCGCGAAAGGATGCGTTGCCGCTGTGTGAATCGTTATAGCCGTATTGCCTAAGCCACAGGTAATGACGAATGAGATCTTGTTTTGCGTTCATATTTAGATGGTACTATTTCTGTTCAATCAGTAAGACCCTTTTTGGGTACCATAGGCCCCATATTGGATCTTTTCAAACTTCCGTCAGCAGCGCACAGGCCACGTACTGTTCCTGCAAAATCAGACACCCGCTCTTTCACCTGTTATCCAGCCATGTGTTTCACAGCGCCATCACCCTCTCGAGCATCGCCTCATCGGCCATCCAGATTTCCTTACCGCGTCTCACCGGATAGTCGCACAACCAACGGTTGACCGAAAGCGGGTTAAGCAGCATCACATTCTCTACCTCGTTGACACGACCACCGAGCATAAAATGCATCTGGTTCAGACTGCCCAGCACCGATCGGTCAGTACAGGTATCAAAGTTGATCTTCCCCAGGGCCAACTCGGCGCGGCGTACATGGTTGTCGGCCATCCCCAGATAGGCAAGTGAAGCCATAAACAGCTCCTTGAACCACCGATCGAGCTCGGCAAAATCCTGCTTGCGCAAACCGGGCAGAAACAACGTATAGCGTGTTTCATCATGGCAAAACAGCAGGCAGTTACGACGGTCGATGGTGTACAGGTTCGCATGCCAGGAGCCTAACGGGCTGTTCTCTGTCAGTTGGTCAGCCGATACATGCGGCAGTTTGGCGGCGAGTTTTTTGGTGCAGTGAATAATCATGTGAGTTTCAAGTACTATAACCTCTTGGTTGACCCCTTGGTTTCAATTGCTAGACATCGCCACCTGGCAATTCCATGCCTTCATTTAGAATTTCGGTATAGCGTGCATAGCTGAACACCCGTCCGCGTTGTTTGCGCGTGAGTTCAGCAACCACGCCGACACGCTCCAGATGCGCTAATGCCTTATTCACTGTCGCGGGCGTGAGCCCCGTGACAGTCACGAGTGACGCAGAGGTTGCTATCGGCTGACGCTGTAAGGCCCGGTGGATGGCCAATGCGGACGCCGTGGCGCGCCCCAGGCCTTCAATCACCAACGCATCGGCTGAGGTCAGCTCCAATAATCGCTTGGACGTGCTGGTCGCTTGCAGCGCACTCGCTGCGACAGCATCGGCGAAAAACTCCAGCCAGATTTCCCAATCACCGGACATGCGCACTGCGTTCAACAGTTCGTAATAGGTCTGGCGATGTTGCTTGAAGTAGATACTCAAATAGAGCATCGGTTCGCGTAACAGGCCGTCGGCGGCGAGTTGCAATGCAATCATCAGGCGACCAACACGCCCGTTGCCATCGAGAAATGGATGGATAGTCTCGAACTGCACATGTGCCAGCGCGGCCTTCACGAGAGGTGGCGTCAGTTCGGGCTGATCATTCAAAAAGAGTTCAAAGTGTTTCAAGCAGTCTTTCAACGCGTTGGCCGGCGGCGGAACGAATGCTGCGTTACCCGGTCGTGTGCCACCGATCCAGACTTGGCTGCGGCGAAACTCACCCGGCGTCAGGTTTGCTCCACGCCCGTAGCCAAGCAGCACACGGTGCACCTCAGAGACTGTTCGCAATGTTGCGAGCGCAGCGCGGTAATGTATGCCTCACGGCACGCTTGTTGGGTTACGGTACAAACAACGCACCTAACCCAACCTACATCGAATCGGGGGTTGCCCAATAAATGTAGGGTGGGTTAGCGTTTTTCGCGTAACCCACCAAACGTTGCGCAGCAACACAACGCTTTCGTTAAGGTGTGCCTGAAAGCGCGTTTGGTTGGTTACGGCGCAAACAACGCGCCTAACTCACATCACCCTACATTTGCACATCATCTCCGCACAATCACCGGGCGATCGGCCAGCTCATCGGGATTATGCCCAGGGGGTGGGAAGTGCGTCGCCAGCAGTGCGCTGACCTGGCGGATACCTTCGAGTGCGCCGCGCTCGAAGTCGCCTTCCCTGAACGCGGCTTCCATGGTCTTCGCCACGGCCTCCCAGGCAGCGGCATCCACCCGCGCCGCAATACCGCGGTCAACGACGATCTCGATGTTGTGGTCGGCCAGCAGCAGATAGATCAGCACACCGCTATTCTGTTCGGTGTCCCACACACGCAGATTGGAAAATACCTCGATGGCGCGATCGCGCGCGTTCATGTCGCGCCAGGCCTGTCCGGGTGCAAGGCAGTTTTCGATGGCAAAACGGATTTCGCCGCCGTGGTGGGTTTCGGATTCGCGCACAGCGGCTTCGATCGCGTTCAAGATCGCAGTCGGAAACGCGCGCCGCCATGCCCAGGGCGGCATAAAGAGATGCTTTAACCAGCGCTTGATATTCACCATGATCCCGATGCACCTCCGCCGCCGAAGCCACCTCCGCCACCGCCCCATGAGCCACCAGATCCACCACCGCCACCCCATGAGCCACCGCCGGGACCACCGCCGCTCGACCAGCCGCCACGATTACGGGGCCCCGCGGCCACGACGAAATACACGAACCCAGCGATGAACAGCAGCAGCGGCGTCAATCCCATCAGAACGGCGCCCAGCGCTCCACTACCCAGCGCCGCGACAGCACCTGCCGCGGGCCGATGCATGAATAATGAGAGCAACCAACCGGCAATCACGCCGACGACGACGAGCATACTGAAAAGTTCGTCGCCACCTTGCCCCTGGGATGATTCGGGCGCCGGCAACGCTTCGCCTTCGATCAGGCGCATCAACTGCTGCACGCCCGCCTCGATGCCGCCGGCAAAATCGCCTGCCTTGAAATGGGGAGTGATGGTTTCGGCGATCACCCGCTTGGCGATGGCATCCGGAATCGCGCCCTCGAGTCCGTAACCGACTTCCAGTCGCAATTTGCGATCACCCTTGGCGACGATCAGGATCACACCGTCGTCGACCTTGGCGCGACCGATCTTCCATTGATCGCCGACACGGATACCGAATTGCGCGATGTCTTCCGGTTCGGTGGTGGGAACAATCAGCACCGCAATCTGGCTGCCGGTTTTTGCTTCGAACCCGGCGAGACTGTTTTCGAGCGAGGACACCTGGTCAGCGCTAAGTGTCGCGGTCAGGTCAGTGACACGCCGCGACAACTCCGGCACCGCGACCTGAGACCAGGCCGACAGCGCAAACAACAGTAGCAAGACACCGAGCACCACGCAGCGCGTAAAGAGATGCCGCCGATCTTTCCCGGGTTCAGGGATCCGGAACCCGAGCAAGATCGGCGGCGTTCGGACAACTAATGTCATGTGGTGATCAGTTGCCGCTCGACGGGCTGGCGCTGTCACCGCCGGTGCTGGAAGACGGTGCCGACGGCGCCGGCGTGCTGAAATCCACGGTCGGTGGAATCGCAATGGCCTTTTCGTTTTCCACCGTAAAGCTCGGTTTGGTCTTGTAGCCGAACAGCATCGCCGTGAGGTTGGACGGGAAGGAACGCACCGTGACGTTGTAGGCTTTAACCGCGTCTATATAACGGTTACGGGCGACGGTGATGCGGTTCTCGGTGCCTTCCAGCTGCGCCTGCAAATCGCGGAACAAACCATCGGCCTTCAGTTGCGGATAATTCTCGGCAACCAGCAAGAGGCGCGAAATCGCACCGGTCAATTCGCCTTGCGCGGCAATGAATTTCTGGAACGCCGCCTCATCGTTGACCAGTTCCGGCGTCGCCTGAATCGCGCCAACGCGCGCACGCGCCTCCGTCACGCGAATAAACACCTCTTTCTCATGCGCCGCATAACCCTTCACCACATTGACCAGATTCGGTACCAGATCCGCGCGGCGCTGGTACTGATTCAACACCTCGGCCCACGAGGCCTTGATGTCTTCGTCGGTGGATTGCAGCGTGTTGTAGCCGCAACCGGACAGCGTCAACAGCATGAATGCCGTTATTATCCATTTGAACATAGTCGTCTCCTGGGTTGTTGTGCGCTGAGTGTACGCCACGCCCCAGCTGACAAACAGGGGAGCGGCGGAATTGTGGGGGCGAATCAAGGGGCAGATTACTTAAGGAGGCTCTGATCAAACACACCGCCTCGTTAACCGCGCAGAAATAGGCGCGCACATACCGGCTTCAAGTACTCTGAGCCCATTTCCCTTTTATTTATCTTTGTCATCCCACGGCGCAAACCCAATCGGCCGTTTCCTCTTTGTCACCGGTGGTGCCATCAACTCGCGGATGGCGTTGATCAGACCAGCGATGGCCTAGTCGTGTCCGGCGACCTTGCGTTCGAGTTCGTTCAGCTGCTGCCCGATTTCCTTGTGCGCCATGGCCAGTTCCCGCAGCTTCACGAACGCGCGCACCACAAACACACTGACCTCAACGGCGCGGGGCGAATTCAGCACGGCGGCGGCCATGATGGCGCCATGTTCGGTGAAAACCCGAGGCGTCTTGCGCCGACCACCGTGGCGGTGTTGATTCAAACTTGAAGTCGCAATTTGCGACATCAAGTTTGCAACTTCTTGTTTATCCAACTTAAAAACAAAATCGTCCGGGAACCGATCGAGGTTGCGGCTAACCTGTTCATTTAGCCGGCTGGTCGTGACCCCATACAGTTCAGCCAAGTCCGC
>JBGSOE010000335.1:0-38713 GCA_041739295.1 Thiohalobacterales bacterium
GATCATGTAGCCCGGATGCAGCGCAGCGTAATCCGGGAAATCCGCCTGGGGAGGCGGTGCACGATAGCGTGATCACCCCGGCCATGGCGGTGCATCCCCGGATTACGCTACGCTGCATCCGGGCTACGATTGCAACGCCGGTCCCGGTCCTGCCGGCCGATGTCCGGTCTTGTGAGGCTTCGTCATGTCCGCCGTGGAGATACTGCGAACGTTGCCTGCTTACCCAGACGAATCCGCGTTGAGCCAATGAATTTAAGTAAAGATGCGATGAGATGAGCATCGCGTCAGGAGATGAGCAAACCATGGCCCGATTCATTACCCTGTCGCGCGCCGCACGCCTGGTCGGCGTCAATCGCGCGACATTACAGAAACAGATTCGCGCAGGTGATCTGAGTACCTTCGAAGGTGAGCTGGACCTGACCGAACTCCTGCGCGTGTATCCGCAGACCAAATTGGATGACAGCACCATGATCGAGCGTGCTGACCGGCTGATCGAGCGCGCATTGAATCGTGCCGTGCGTGATCAGGAAGGTCTGCCGGATGCCGAGGTGCTGGCAACACGCATTGCCGCGATGAGCCATGAACTTGGAACGGCAAACTATCGCATGCGCCGCTATGACATGTTCATGCAACAATTGCAGGACTACCTGCGCAAACTTGCCGGCCCGGACGTGACGCTGGCGCAGGCAGATATCAACACATTGCGCACCTGGCTGGATGAGTCGCTACAGCAACTGCACTCGCGAATAGATGATGAAGGCGAGCTATACGCGACCGATATGCTGCTGCGCGTCATGGCGGCGCAAGTGCATCTCGAACCCAGTGGTCATGAATTCATCGTGCATGGCAATGACAGCCTGCTGGATTCCGGATTACGGGCGGGCCTGGCGCTGGATTATGGTTGTGCTGATGGCAGCTGTGGTCGTTGCGTCGCCAAATTAAAAAGCGGCACGGTGAAGCTGGTGCGCAAGCCTCGTTATCGGCTCGCGGAAACAGACCGTGCCCTGGGCATGACGCTGATGTGTTGCCACACGGCGGTGACCGATGTCGTCCTTGTGGCGGTAGAGACGCCATTGCCAGAGCAGATAGAATCGCAGCAACTGCAGGCACGTGTCGGTTCCGTGGAGCGCGTCGAAGATGACATCGCCATCCTGTCGTTGCGACCCGCCGACGGTGCACGACTGCGATTCTTCGCAGGCCAATCGGTGCGCCTGAGCAGTGGTGGCTTGAGTGCTGAATACCCCATTGCCAGTTGCCCCTGTGATGAGCACCAACTTGAATTCCATATCCGTATGCGCGACAGCGACAGCTTTGCACAAAAATTATTCAGCGGCATGGGCTTGAATCAGCAGATGCAGGTCGAGGGGCCGCATGGTGATTTTGTATTGGATCTGGATTCGCTGAAACCGGCCATCTTTTTGGCCTGGGATACCAGCTTCGCGCCAATCAAGAGTTTGATCGAACATGCCATGGCGTTGGAGAGCGCCGAGAGCCTGCACCTGTTCTGGGTGCATACCCAAGGAGAGTTGCCGTACATGCACAACCGCTGCCGGGCCTGGGCGGATGCGCTGGAAATGTTCCACTATGCACATATGCGCGTAGAGCCGCATGTCTACAGTAACGATGCAGATGCGCACGACACCATAGCAACAGTCCTCGCCGCCGTTGCCGAGCCGCATTTCGATGTCAGCGCATTCGATTTCTACATCGCCGCACCGCGCCATATCCTGGACCAGTGCGAACGCTATTTCACCGCACGCGGGGTACCGATGGCGCAGCTGCGGATGTTGGAGATGGCGGTGTGATGGCTTCTTGAGGCGACAACCGTAGATGATGCAAAAAGATTTAAGGTGTTAAGTGGTGACCAAATCCTGGCGAAACCGGACCCTGAAACTGATAAGCCTGGCAGCCTATCACGCCGTATTGCCTTCAAAGCCGACCCACGAAAAGCTAATCGCATAAGAAAAAACAAGGTGGATCATGGCTATGCCAAACCGACACCCAATACCATATATGCTCATCCAATCGCACAATAGGCAGAAGCAGCCTATCACTCAATACTACGTAACCCACCTAACATGCTGTTGCCGTAAAATACCATGCCCACGGGGCAATAACTAACTGTATCTATTAGAGTAATAGTTTTCGATTTTCCCATTCAACTTTGATGCTTATCAGCCGATCATAAGTATGAGAGAATATATTGCATTATGAGCAAAGACAAAGGACTGGATTACTTGTTAGATCTTGATGGTGAAATCTTGGCTCAGGAAGGAGGATGCTGGATTAAAATTGAAGCACGGAAGCTTAATAAAACAACTGATGAATGTCCGCATGGCATTAAGTATAGCCTAACACTGCATGATCCGTATGGGAAAAGACTCCTGGGCTTTGACAATGCGCACCAGATAAAAACGAAGAAGAAAGGACGTTTTGTAGGAAGGAGTATTGTTTATGATCATAAGCATATGAGTCCTGCGGATAAGGGTGTTCCATATGTATTTGAATCAGCAGAGCAGTTGATCGCCGATTTCTTTACAGAGGTTGATAAGGCACTTAAGTGTAGAAAGTGATTTAGGATTGCGAGGTGAGATATGAGAAAGATAGTGATAGGTATTATGTCCCAAGACAAAATTAGGAAGCGTATTCTAGACATTGCGCGTGGTGATTATAAACCCAAAAGAAATGAGCCGAAGGTCTGGTTTCCTTCGATGAAGTCTGTCGCTGAAGTTCTAAGTGACCAGAATCGTGCCTTACTAAAGATGATCGTAGAAACGCAGCCAGAAACTCTAACTGAGCTTGCGGATGCTGCTGGGCGTCAGATGAGTAACTTGTCTAGAACACTTAGAACTATGGAGCATTATGGGTTCGTTGAGCTGATAAAAGATAAAAAAACAGTAAAGCCGGTTGTTATAGCGACTGAGTTCGAGATTCATGCGGCATAACAAGCGACTCCAGTTCGACGCTGGCGCGCGCGGCTGGCTTCAACCGTTATGTGTACTGATCGCCTCCTTATCTTGCCGGAGTATTAATAATGGAAATGGAAACTCGTAATAGGGCTCTTGACAAGATTTACAAACGCCGCGACCGTTACGAGATCCCAGATTGGCAGCGTGAAGAAGTCTGGAGCAAGTCGAAAAAACAGAAATTGATCGACTCAATCCTAAATAAATGGAAGCTTCCGAAATTTTACTTTGTGAAAGTGTCGGACTCGCCGGAAGAGTATGAGGTCGTGGATGGTCAACAAAGGCTCACAGCTATATTCGAATTCCTTGATAACGAACTTCCGTTATCTGATTCTTCCGCTAAGAAGTTTGGCGCCAAGTACTACGAAGATCTTGATGATGATATATCGGATGAATTCGATGACTTCGAAATACAGTTCGACGAGATCATCGAGGCAGACGACAAGGATCTAAAAGAATTCTTTCTACGGTTGCAAGAAGGTTTGCCGCTTACCTCGAGCGAAAAACTCAACGCAGTCGAAAGCAAACTCAGAGATTTTTGCGTACGAGCTTCGAAACATGGATTCTTCAAGAACACGTGCTACCTTGCCAACAAACGGTACTCTCATTTTGACGTTATTGCCAAGGCGGCAACGATCGAAGTCGAAGGGCTGAGTGTAGGACTAAGGCTAGATGACATGAGGCAAGTATTCGAAAGTCAGAAAGCCTTCTCGCCTAACTCACAGGTTGCTAAACGGATAAAGGCGGCCCTGACGCTGCTCGAATCGTCATTTCCCAAAGATTCCCCAATCTTTCGGAATCGTGCTGTCACTCAATCATTTGTCACTCTTGCTTGCCGAATTATCGAGAATTCGCCAAGTATTAAGAAACTTCGGAAATTGCCAGACTTTGCGGCCCATTTTCAAAGGCAATTGTCAGAACAGGTTGAGCTTGGGCACGCGGCGACTGATCCAGACTATCTGGCCTTCCAGAAAACCGTAAACGCTAACGTTAAATCGGGGCCTAGAATACGGCACAGAGTGTTGATTAGGAAGTTTCTGCAATTCGATCCGAGTGTTGCAGAATTGTTTGACCCAGTTACGATTGCTGAGGGAAACTTGGATCAAGAAATTCAGCGCCAAGGTGAGGCGGTCGCATCGCTTGTCACTGAAATCAACGAGGTGTATTCGAGCGCTAACGGAAAAGACTTGATCAAGTTGACGAATAAGACAACTGCAGCATTGAAGATCATTCGCACACCGATAAAGAAAGCAGAAGACTGGAAGACTCTCGTTGAGAACTTCTATTACCTGTTAAGGGAAGGTCCGGGTTCGAAACTCGATGGAAATTGGCCGCAATCCTTTGTGGATATTAACGATCTCCGGACTGCCCAAGAACACGACGTCGATCACGGCAAAACCGGTAAAGCAGCCGCCAAAAAGAAGATGCTCGGTGACACGTTCAAGAAGTACTCTGGTGTCACGTCACCGTCGGTAGTGGATCCGGTGCTATTTCCTGCTATTAAATCGAAATTGTTAGCTGAGATTGACAAGGATTTACGTGCCCTCAAAAAGAAATACGCATAACAACCGGTTCTACACGACCGGCTACGCCGGCGAGTGAACCAGGGCGCTAGGCTTCCCCATTGACTGCATCTTTGCAATTAGGCGCCATCGAGTTCTGCACTGACCGTGCCGCGAGGCTCGTGCTGGGTGTGTCTTGTGTTTTTGTCGGCGGTGGCGCATTAAAAAATCGGGGTCAGAACACAATTCCCGCTAATATTGGCCGAAGTTGTGCGCCCGTCCTAACTATTGATAGTGCGTTATTATTCTCTCAATAGTTATTAATAGATTTTATCTTTTAATACATAAAACAAACCAGGCAGACGAAACTGGTGATAAAGATCGTGCATATGCTGCAACGGTCTATTTAGGGGGTGGGGCGATGAGAAAAATCATAAAAACAGTTATTGCCTGCGGTTTTCTGGCGCTAGTTGCATTGTCCATTACGGGTTGTGCGACCAATGTGGCGACCGGTAAAACTGACCTGATGTTGGTCAGTGAGGAAGATGAGTCGAAACTCGGCCTTGAAGAACATGAGGGTTTTGTTAAGAGCAAGGGCCTGTATTCGGATAAAGAACTACAGGACTATGTACAGAAAGTCGGTAATAAGATCGTCCAGGTCAGTGATCGTTCGAATATCCAGTATCAGTTTTTTGTCTTGAATAAACCGGAGGTCAATGCCTTCGCATTACCAAATGGTTATATCTATGTGACGCGTGGTCTATTGGCCTATCTGAACAGTGAGGACGAATTGGCGGCCGTGTTAGCCCATGAAGTGTCACATGTGGCAGCCCGTCATACCTCACAACTCCTGAGCAGTGCCAAAGTGGCAGGCGCAACCTCGACGATCGTGGGTATGATTGCAGGCATAGCCGTTGCCGCCGCCACGGGCGATATCAATCTAGCGCAATCGAGTATGAATTTATCCTCTAACATGAGTTCGATGGCGGGTGTGCTGGTCATCGGAAATTACAGCCGTGAACACGAGTTGGAAGCGGACCAGTTGGGCGCGAGCTATTTGGCTCGAGCGGGATATCCGCCGCAGGCAATGGTATCCGTGCTGAATACTTTGCAGAGTGTTGAAAATTTTGAAGCGGTGCGCTTGGCGAATGGTGGTAAAAAACAACAAATGTATCACCAGGCCTTGGCAACACACCCCGAGCTGCAAGAACGCATAGAAAAAATTTCTGTCCCGTTGGACGGAGCGCAACGTCATGACGAAGAAACCTCGCATGCCGAATATCTGGAGAAGATTTCAGGCCTTGTATTTGAGCCTTTTGATGAGGCTCGACCTGCACAAGGTGGCGTGACCACGTGGCTGAATCGAGAGACACTTTTCCAGATCTACTTGCCTGCCGATTGGGCGGTTATCGAAAGTTCAAAAGAGGGGGTTACGATTGAAAAAGCTCAGGATCAAGTGCGTACTGATATCCGCTTACTGCCCCCCCAGAGTGATCAGGATCCGCAAAGCTTTTTTTCCGGCCCGCTCGTCGGTGCTATTGCCATAAAAGACCTAAAGCCCCTAACACACGTTTATCATAAGAACCCGGCATTTTCCGCAATGGCTGACTTGAAAATAGCGGATGTTGAACAGCACGCTTATATAAGCGTGCTGTTCAACGAGAAATACACCATCTTGATTACAGGAACTAATAAAGATCCGGCGTGGATTGATTCGCACCGATATGTGTTTGATGCCCAGACCAATCTGACCAAGATTCTGACGCAAGACGAATACAATCAGATCCGAATAAAACGGATAAAGGTAGTCAATGCGCATGAGGGAGATAGCTATTCGGGACTGGCAACAGCCAGTCCATTAGGTGCGGCCAGTGAAGACTATTTAAGGCTTATCAATCACCAATATCCAGCGGGAGAGCCGACCACAGAGCAACTTATAAAAACGGTTGTCGCAGATTGATGTTATTCGGGGTCAGAACACAATTCCCGCTACTATAAGCCGTAATTGTGCCTGACCCCGGGTGATCAAGCGCTGGCGTTGACTGCTTTCTTCATATGTTGGTTTTGCACGTCATAGTTCCCGGACAAGCGTTCGGCAAGCGCCCTCAGTAAACCCGCGCCGTCGCCACGCCAGGCACTGCCATGCATGACGGCAAGTGTCGTGGGCCGTTCACGTGCGAGGTGTTCCAGAATAGCGCCGGTGTTCGGCGCGTGCGCGTAGTAGTCCATGGGCGCGCGGAAGGCCTCGCTTGGTTCGAGGATATCGGATTCAGTCACCGCTGTTTCACCCGTGCCGCCTTGGGTGAATAGATCTCCGCACAGGAATGTTCTGGTAAGACGTTCCATCATCAGCCCGCACTCCCAGCCATGCGGCATATGCGGTGTGTCGAACCAACTCAGGGTATGTCGGCCCAATGCCAAATCCTCGCCATC
Source organism: Thiohalobacterales bacterium (assembly GCA_041739295.1). Lineage (GTDB taxonomy): Bacteria > Pseudomonadota > Gammaproteobacteria > Thiohalobacterales > Thiohalobacteraceae > JAHJQQ01. The sequence goes on from JBGSOE010000335.1 coordinate 6,902, forward strand.
GGCCAAGGCCCGTGGTGCGCGGTCAGCCATGTCATTGATGGACACCATGGCTGCGACACGCCCACACACCGCTTCGGCCTGGGGCGCGATTGCCAGCCAATTATTGAGCGCGCCGCACTCGTCCGCCTCAACATGCGAGAAGCCGATATAACGCAGGCTCTCGGCCGGGATGATGCGGTTCACCGCTTCACTTACGAAGGGGAACAGCTTGCGCAGGCCGGTATGGAACAACATCGGCGCATCGTCGACGATCAGGTATTGGTTGAAACTGAAGGCACCTGCGCCAGGCAGGGCGACCGGGGTGTTGATACGATAGATTCCGTCAGCAATCTCAAAGACATTGGTGCCTGACTCGCGGTTGGTGATCATGGCTTGCCTCCTTGGTTTTTGATTAAGGTCGGCAAGGAAGTGTAACGACAGCGCCTAGCGTTACACTTCCTTAGGCACAGGGGGCGAGCGTATCCTGGCGGGATGCGAGACCTTGCCAATGCAGAGGAACCGGATGATGCCAGCCTGGCGCGACGCATCGCGGCGGCACGCCCTGACACAGACGCCGAGGCGGAATCCACGTTGTACCGCCGTTTGGCGCCGCGGGTACGTTTATACGGCCTGCGGCATCTGCGCGATGGCGCCGCCGCTGCCGATCTCATGCAGCAGGTCATGTTGATGATGCTGGAAAAACTTCGTGCGGGAGAGGTCAGGGAGCCGGACCAGATCGCCTCCTTTGTGCTCGGCATGTGCCGCATGGCGGTACTTGATCTGCGCCGCACGGGCCTGCGGCGCGCCAGACTACTGCAGACGTTCAGCGATGATGTGTTTCCGTCTGTCGCCACCGAGGCAAACGATGAGCTTGACCATACCTGGTTGCAACGCTGTCTGGATCGATTATCCGAGCGACAACGTTCCGTGATGCTGCTGACCTTCTATGACGATCGATCTGCCAAATCGGTCGCCGGGGAATTAGGGCTGTCAGAGGCTAATGTGCGGGTCATACGCCATCGGTCACTGGAGCAATTACGCACATGCATGGCCGAGGGTAGTGCTGAGTCATGAGTCGATCGAGTTGCCTTGCCGGGATTGAATCCGAGTTGCTCACCCAATATTGGCTGGGTGAGTTGGATGCATCGCGCGAGGCTCTGTTCGAAGAGCATCTTTTCGGTTGTAACGATTGCGCGGCACGCCTACAGGAACTCGTCGGCATCGCTGATGGAATCCGTGCGCTCATACAGAACGGTAGCATGCAGGGCGTAGTATCGAAAAACCTGCTTGAGCGTCTTGCTGAGGAAGGGTTGCGTCTGCGTGAATACGCGGTGGTCGAGGGTGGCAGCGTTAACTGTACGGTTGCACCGGATGACGACCTGGTCATCTCACGTCTGAGTGCGTCGTTGGTGGGCGTCACCTGTTTGGATCTGGTTCTGTCCGATGAAGAGGGTGTGGAACAGTTACGCCTGCACGACATACCGTTTAATGCCGATGCCGGTGAGATTATTTTCATCCCCAGCATTGCATACCTGAGGACCCTGCCCGCCACTACCATGCGCATGCATCTGCTTGCCATGAATCATGCAGGCCCGAAACAAATTGGCGAGTACATTTTTTTGCATACGCCGTGGCCATCGACCTGATGCGCCTTATTCAGGCCACGTCGCTTTTTTCACCTACGGAACCTCCGATTTATTCGTCATTGCAAGCGAAGCGAAGCAATCTTCAAGGTGTTGAATTGATTGTCGGGAGATTGTTTCGCTCGCAATACCGGTTTTACCGGATTAATCAGACCTTCCCTGCGCCTCAATAGGTCTCGGATCCCTGGGTAGAACCCTTCTCGGCATTTGGCAATGCCGTTGATTCGGGTTTGGGGTCATCGTCCTTTTCGATCAGGCTCAGAATGGTCCAGCCCGGTCCGGCTTTGATGTCGGATTCGGCATTGAACACCCGCAGCTGTCCCTTGGCGGTGATGGCGAACAGCGGGATCGCCTTCTTGTAATATTTTTTGTAATAGTCACTGAAGTCGAAGCTGTCCGACAGTTTGGTTTCGCGGATCTCCGCATCCAGGCTGAGCTGGCTCGCAAATCGCGAATAGCTGGAGTCTTTGCTGAAGGCGATGTGCCCAGCCGGTGGCGGTGCCATGTTTTTATCGCCGGCCTTGTCAGTCGTGTTCAGTAGTGTGTAGATATTGTTGTCACCAAATTCACGGCGATAGCGATGTACGGCCAGTGCGTTGAGTTCGCGATGCGGCGACAATGCCAGCAGGCGGCCCATGCCAACCAAATCCAAACGCCGGTCGGCGTATTCCGATACGGCATTGCCATAGAAGGTTGTCAGCCCGGCCATACGTGCAGCACGCACGTTGTTCCAGTTGTTGTCGCAGAGCAGGGAGTCGTAACCTTTTTTCTTGAGTGCCTTGGCAATCGCGCGCGCGACGGGCCCTGCACCCACGATCAGAAAGCCGCGCGGTTCCGGTTCGGCAACGCCGAGCCAGATCGCGATGATGCGTGAGGTCGCACTTTGAAGTACCACGGTGCCGATGATCACCATGAATGTCAGCGGTACGAGTAATGCTGCATCCGTATAACCTTGTTCCTGCAGACGTAACGCGAACAGGGCGGCGATAGCGGCGGCGACGATGCCGCGTGGCGCGATCCAGGCCAGTAAGGCGCGTTCATTCCATTTGAGAGATGAGCCCAGGGTGCAAATAAAGATTTTTATTGGGCGGGCGACGAACTGCATGATGGCCAGTATACCCAGGGCCTCCCATCCCAAGGCCTGAAGCTGCGAGAAGTCCACGCGAGCGGCGAGCAGGATGAACAGGCCCGAGATCAGCAGCACACTCAGACTCTCTTTGAAGTTCAGAATGTTTTCGACCGACACGCCGCGCATATTGGCCAGCCACAGGCCCATAACCGTGACCGTCAGCAGCCCGGATTCATCCTGTACCGTGTTGGAAATGGCGAACACGCCGAACACCAGTGTCAGGGTGGCGACGTTGTGCAGATATTCAGGCAGCCAGTGTTTACGTAGCGCGAGGCCTAGTACGTGGCCGGCGGAGACACCCAACACTAAGCCGATGACAATTATATTGCCGAAGCTGAGCAAGGTATGGCCGAGCGCGCCTCCAGTACCACCAGAGATAATGAATTCGAATACCAGCACCGCGAGCAGTGCGCCGATCGGATCAATGACGATACCTTCCCAGCGCAGGATGTTGGCGATGTGTGCCGTGGGACGCACGGTGCGCAGCAGCGGTACGATGACGGTGGGGCCGGTCACGACGGTGACGGCACCAAACAGCAAAGACAGTTCCCAGGAGAAATCCAGCAGCCAGCGCGTCGCCAGTGTTGTAATCATCCAGGTCGACAGCATGCCCGTCGATACCATGCGCCGGACCACATGTTCCAGGCCGGTGATCTCACTGAACTTGAGTGTCAGGCTGCCTTCGAAAAGGATGACCGCGACCGACAAGGACACAATCGGAAACAGCAGATTACCGAACAACGCGTCAGGATTGAGCCAACCAAAGGTTGGGCCGACGAGCAGACCGCCCAGCAACAGGAACAGAATCGCTGGCAACTTCACCCACCAGGCGAACCACTGACAGGCGATGGCCAGCAGGCCGATGCCGGCGAGAATCAGTACTGTGTCTTGAAGCATAGTGTGATCGGTCTGCGTGAGTTCAAAGAGGTTTGCATTCAGGGAACCTCTCATTAATTAAAGCGACGTCTTCCGGCGGATAGCGAACGTCCATAGAAGCGGCCTTGGCCGCGAACGGATGTAGTTTAATCTGTCGGACGCGGCCTCCGGCCTGAATCCGACCTACGTTAGCTATGCGAAAGGCGTAGGTCGGGTTCAGCGGCGTTAGCCGCGCGCCCGACATTGCCCAATAATTCAGAGGTTCTCCAGCGTTAATGCGGCTCGATATTATCCCTGTGCCACTGCGTGAACATCAGCCTCTATACGCGCGGTGTATTGTCGTGGTGGCAGTTGTCTGTCAGACATCCGCTCCTCGCGCATTCAGATAGGCGCGCTCGGAAATGTCGTGCCAAGCGATAACCTGGTCGCGGTAGGCGCGGAAAGAATCATAGACCCGCTGCGAGAGCGCATCCTTTTTGGCGATTTCCCCGACCACTTCATCGGAAATGACCTTGAGTTTTTGCATCACGGCATCGGGGAAGCGGCGCAACTGTACCTTGTGTTCAGTGACCAGCGTATGCAATGCCGCATTGTTGCGCGTGGTGTATTCCGCCAGCATGTCTTGATTCGCGACTTTGCAGGCATTGAGTACGATGCTTTGCAGATCTTTGGGAAGCGCCGCTAAGGCCTTTTGATTGATGAAGCATTCCAGCGTGGTGCCCGGCTCATGCCAGCCTGGGTAGTAATAATACTTGGCAGCCTTATACAAACCGAAGGCCAGGTCGTTGTAAGGGCCAACCCATTCAGTGGCATCGATGGCACCGGATTGCAGCGAGGTAAAGATTTCGCCGCCCGACAGACTGACCGGTGTGCCACCCACGCGATGCAGCACTTCCCCACCCAGACCCGGGATGCGCATCTTCAAGCCTTTGAGGTCATCAACCGTGTTGATCTCGCGGTTGAACCAGCCACCCATCTGCACGCCGGTATTACCGGCCGCGGTGGGTATCAATCCAAAGGGTGCGTAGACCTCCTGCCACAGCTCCATGCCACCGCCGTGATACAGCCAGCCGTTCATTTCCTGCGCCGTCAGACCGAAGGGCACTGCCGAAAAAAACTGCGCAGCTTCGGATTTGCCTTTCCAATAATAAGACGCGCCATGGCCCATCTCGGCGGTGCCTTGCGACACGGCATCGAAGATCTCGAACGGCGGCACCAGTTCATTGCCTCCGTACACCTTTACCTGGATGCGGCCGTCACTCATGTCGTTGATCAGCTGCGCGAGATAGTTTGCACCGGTGCCCAGTCCGGGAAAATTCTTCGGCCAGGTGGTGACCATCTTCCAGCGGATCTTGGCTGCAGCCGAGGCTGGCGTGGCACTCAGCCCTGCGCCGGTGGCGACGGCGGCCAGGCCCGCCTTGTTGAGAAAATCACGACGTTTCATTGAATAGCTCCCGAATTGACTGTCAGTAGCATGCTGCTCCGCTCACGAAGCTGTGCATTTTACGCTGCGGCGTACTGTAACCCACTGTTGGTTGTGCGTAGACATGCAGGTCCCTGGGGCGCAGGTCATATTTGTTTTCAGCTGAATTGGCGTAGATCGGGTTAGCAGCCTCATCGCGTAACCCGACGCCGGTGCTTGAAAATGTCGGGTTACGCTAACGCTAACCCGACCTACGCCTGTAACCCAGGGCTGGTCGCGCGTAGTCATGGAGATTCCGGGGCTTTATGGTTGCAAATATGATTTGTTATGCCATTATATTGCCAGTTCGCATGCATAAGAAGCCTTAACTGATTAATTATTAAAGAACTATGTGAGTACACACAACAATGATTCTGGCAATATGCGGGGAATCCTACAGCCTTAGGATCGAATTGAAGTGACCGGCAACGAACTACACCACGTACGCCATCAATTCACGCTATGGATTGCCGCCGGCTTTGCACTGGCCCCCATCGCGGGCGTGGGCAGCGCAGTGCTTTTTGGCCTGATTGATCTCTCAACACTCCGTGCCGCAAGCCAAGCCGGGTTTCTACCCGTCGCCCTGTTAGTGATGGTGGGTTGGAGCCTGATCAGTTTCCGTAACTACCTGCAGCCGATTCTGCACTGGATGGCGCAGCACCCCGAAGGTGGCAGTGCGCCAAGCCATCTGCATCGGCGCCTGGGTCGCTTTAGTCGTGAATATTGGGGCCAATTCCTGCTCTATGCACTGGTGACGCCGGTGCTGTTGTTCGCCAGTACTGTTGGCTTCGGCAACATCCCCACTGTGAAATTTATTCATGTGTTGCTGCTGCAACTGGCGGTCGCGATTCTGGTGGGTCTGCCGACCTATCTGATTGCCCTCGACCGACTCGGTCGATTGGCCGCACATCTCGGGCTGCACGAAGTTCAAGTCAGCCTCAAATCCAAGATCATGCTGCTGGGCGGATTTTTGCCGCTGCTGTCCTATTCGATTCTGATGCAATACCACTGGCTGAACACCGGTGGATTGCCGGCCGAATTGGTGACAATCTGGGCTGCGTTGGCGCTCGTGACGGCAACGGTGACTTGGTTGTCGATTAAGAGTATGGCCCAGTCACTGCGCCCAGTGCAGGAAGTACTGACACGCAGTGGCGCCTCGACACATGCCGATCTTGCGCAACTGCGTCCACAATCAACCGACGAAATTGGTTATCTGACACAGACGCTGGGCAAACTGTTTCGGCGCCTTGGTGATCAGGAATCGACAATGCGTGCCGTGATCGATAACGCCGCCGAGGGCATTATCGTTATCGACGAGCGTGGCAACATCGATACCTTTAATGCCGCGGCAGAAAAAATCTTTGGTTATCTCGCTGTCGAGATACGCGGCAAGCCCTTGGCTTGGCTGCTACCTGAGATGGTTGGCGACAAGGGTTTGCCGTTGATCGAAGCGGGTGAACAGGAAAGTGCTGCGGCGCATCGCAACGGTACGCCGATTCAGGTATCCGTGCGCACCAGCGAGATGGATATCAGCGGACAACCGATGTATACCTGCCTGGTGGCTGACATTACCCAGCGCAAACATGCCGAAGACAAAGTATTCAATGCAGAGGCCCGTTATCGTGATCTGGTCGAAACGGCGCACGATCTGGTCTGGAGTACCGATGTCAGCGGGCATTGGACTTACCTCAACAGTGCCTGCAATAGTATCTATGGATGTACTCCGCAGGAAATGATCGGCCGGCATATTCGTGAATTCCATGCATCAAGCGATCTGGAAAAAGATGACGAAGTCTTTCAGGCGCTGCTCAAAGGTCAGGAACTGGTGCAATACGAAACGGTGCACGTCGACTGCAATGGCCATCATCACCACCTCAGTTTCAATGCCAAGGCGCATCAGAATGCCGATGGTAAGATTGTGCATATAAGCGGTACCGCGCGCGATATCACCGAGCAGAAAGTTTTCCAGGAACAGCTCTCCTATCAGGCCGAGCATGACTCGCTGACGACCCTGTTCAACCGTCACTACTTCCAGCAAGAGCTGGAGCGTACTGTGGCGCGCGTCGCGCGTAGTGGCGCAGACTGCGCATTGTTTTATATCGATCTCGATCAATTTAAATATATCAATGATACCCTGGGCCACGCTGCGGGTGATCAGCTACTTGTCGAGATCAGTAACCTGGTATCCACACATGTGCGCGATGGTGATTTGCTGGCGCGCTTCGGTGGTGATGAATTCACACTGCTGGTCTATAACATCAAGGCGCAGGATGTGATCAAGGCCGCGGAGAATTTCCGCATCCTGTTTGAGAATTACAAGTTCTTCTACGACGGCAAAAACTTCAATATCACCTCCAGTATTGGCGCATCGATTATCGATGCGAGTGCGGCGACCGCTGACGAGGTGCTGTCGCATGCCGATCTCGCCTGCAACATGGCCAAGGCGCAGGGTCGCAACCGCGTGCATCTGTACAATCCCGACGACCGCGATAAGGCCGGCATGGCCGAAGACATGGGTTGGGCGGCGCGCGTGCGTGAGATGCTTGAGCATGACCGTTTCCAGCTGGTCTATCAGCCGATCATGTCGGTCAGCAGCGGCGAAGTGCAGGACTACGAAGTGCTGGTGCGCATGGTCTGCCTCGACGGCGAAGTCATCCTTCCCGGGGGCTTCATGCCCGCCGCTGAACGTTTTGGTCTGATTCATAATGTTGATCGCTGGATCGTTGAGCGCGCCATCCGTCAATTGGCAACTTTGCGCGAACAGGGTTCACACGTGCGCTTCTCGATCAACCTGTCCGGAAAGGCCTTCGAAGACAGCATCCTGCTACCGACCATCCATCGGCTGCTCAAGGAAACCCGTCTCGATCCAGCGCTGCTGACCTTCGAGATTACCGAGACTGCGGCTATTGCACACCTCGGCGCCGCCACCCGCTTCATCGGTGCGCTGAAAGAAATCGGCTGCCAGTTCGCGCTGGACGATTTCGGTTCCGGTTTCAGTTCATTCACCTATCTGAAACACCTGCCGGTCGACAAGCTCAAGATCGACGGTTCATTCGTGCAGAACCTGGCAAGTACCCCGGTCGATCAAGCCATGGTGCAGTCCATGAATCAGGTTGCACATGCGCTCGGCAAGGTAACGATTGCTGAATACGTTGAGAACGCCGAGACCTTACAGCTGTTGAAAGAATATGGTGTGGACTTCGCGCAGGGTAATTTCATCGGCAAGCCGCGCGAGGCGTTGATGAATATGACGTCGAATGTGGCGACCTTGACGCGCGTGTCAGGTGGCCATCTTGTTACCTTGAAGGCCGAACCCAAAGCGCGCGGTGAATCTTGACGTGTGCTATGTCGGACGCGCGCCTACGGCGCTGAATCCGACCTACATCAGTAAGTGAGCAAAATGTAGGTCGGATTCAGCCGCGGAGCGGCGCGTCCGACATAATCAATCACTCAAAATCCAGGCCATTTACGTTCGCCGGCTCCGCACTTCCCCAGTCTACGGGATAATAACCACGGCCAACATGCGACCTGAATGAGCTCCAAGGATAGTCAATTGGCCGTATTGCATAGCCGTGCTTAACCGGGTTGAAATGAATGTAGTCAAGATGTCTCTGAAAATCCTCCTCGTCGCGAATCAAATGCTCCCAATAACGCTTTTGCCAAATGGGCAAGCTGATATTTTCATCCGCGCGCTTTATTCGCCGCGTAAATGATGCCTTTATGAATTGCCAGCGCCGCGAATAGTCCACATCACCTGATGGCAGTGACCACAGGCAATGCAAATGATCTGGTAATACAACGATGGCAGGTATCCTGAATGGCATTCGCATGGATGCAGACAGGAGGGAGGCCTTGAGGTGGGGTAAGGCGTGCTTGTTAAGAATAGGGGTGCGTTGGTGTGTAACGAGGGTGAAGAAATAGCAGGCGCCAGAAATGTACAGACGACGATAGTTCGGCATTGTGCGTCTCCTTCCTTGGAGAGTGATGAATAATGTTGTTGCAGTAATGCTGTCGGACGCGCCGCTCCGCGGCTGAATCCGACCTACGTTTAGCTTACCTTTTGATGTAGGTCGGATGGACCAACCCTGCTAACAATTGCAGAGTTGTTACGGCAAGGAAGACAGCCATCCTAAAGCTTGTCACAGAAGTCACTGTGACAAGCAACCGTTCAGCGCCGTAGGCGCGCGTCCGACGAGCTGTCCTACACCGTTTCCAGATTCGCATACGCCAGCACCAGCCACTTCGCGCCGGCGTGTTTGAAATTCACCTGTACGCGTGCGTGCGAGCCCTGACCTTCGTAATTCAGTACCACACCCTCACCAAACTTGGCGTGATGCACGCGTTGGCCGAGATTCAGCGCGCCGGGTGGTTCGGCCAACGCGCTTGCAGCAAAACCGCGCGGCTCCGTTGCATGAACCGGACGTGACACCTGTACTTGTGGACGAATCTCTTCAATCAAATGCTTGGGAATCTCACGCAAAAAACGTGAGGGCAGTGCATAGGATTCCGTGCCATGCAGGCGTCGGCGCTCGGCACAGCTAACCACCAATTCGCGGCGTGCCCGGGTGATGCCGACGTAACAGAGGCGTCGCTCTTCTTCCAAGCGCCCCGGTTCATCGATCGACATCTTGTGCGGGAACAGCCCTTCCTCCAGCCCAACCAGAAACACCAGCGGAAACTCCAGGCCCTTGGCAGAGTGCAATGTCATCAACTGCACGCAGTCTTCCCAGGCATCGGCCTGTCCCTCACCCGCCTCCAACGCAGCATGCGAAAGGAATTCCGACAGCGGGTCCATTTCAACCTCGCTGTCGGTGTCCGCGGGTTCCCATTGGCGCGCGGCGCTGACCAGTTCCTCCAAGTTCTCTATGCGTGCCTGGCCACGCTCCCCCTTTTCTTTTTGGAAATGCGCGATCAGTCCGCCAGCCAGCACCGCTTGCTCGACCTGTTCATGCAGCTCCAGACCAACTAGTCCGGCAGAGAGCGCCTCCATGAGCTTGAGGAATTCCGCGAGCGCATTGATAGCGCGGGCCGGTAGAGCCTTTTCGTCAACCACGCGCTGGGTGGCTTCGCTCAGCGGAATGGAAAACTGTTTGGCATATTCGCGCACCGTGGCGATACTGCGCTCGCCGATGCCGCGCGGCGGCTGGTTAACGATGCGCTCGAACGAGGCGTCATCATTGCGATTGGCTGCCAGTCGTAGATAGCCGAGCGCGTCTTTGATTTCGGCGCGTTCGAAGAAGCGCAGCCCACCATAGACGCGATAGGGGATGCCGCGCTGCAGAAATTGCTCTTCGAAGATGCGTGACTGGGCATTGGAGCGATACAGAATGGCGCAATCAGCACGCACATTTCCCTGCTCCATATGGTGGGCAATGCGGTCGACGACAAAGCGCGCCTCATCATATTCATTATAGGCCGTATATAGCTGGATCTTTGTGCCACCCGCATCTTCGGTCCACAGGTTTTTGCCCATACGGCCCTGATTGTTGGCGATCAGGGCGTTGGCGGCGTCCAGAATGGTCGCAGTGGAGCGGTAGTTCTGTTCCAGGCGAAGCACCAGCGCGCCGGGAAAGTCCTCAGTGAAGCTCTGGAGATTTTCGATGCGCGCGCCGCGCCAGCCGTAAATGGATTGGTCATCGTCGCCGACCGAGAAAATATTGCCATGCGCGCTCGCCAGCAGCCGCAACCAGGCGTACTGGATGCTGTTGGTATCCTGAAATTCATCAACAAGTACGTGCTGAAACCTGTTTTGATAATGGCGCAACAGCGCAGGATTTTTCAGCCACAGTTCATGCGCGCGTAGCAGAATTTCTGGGAAATCCACCATGCCGGTGCGCTGGCAGACTTCCTCGTAGACGGTGTAGACACGAATCTGCTGTTTCAGATAGGGATCGTTGTAGTGCTCGATATGCTGGGAGCGCAGGCCTTCCTCTTTCTTGCCGTTGGTGAACCACTGCATTTGTTTGGGCGGCCAGCGCGTCTCATCCAGTTCCATGGACCTGAGCACACGTTTGACCACGCGCAGCTGATCATCGGAATCCAGGATCTGGAAGGTCTGCGGCAGATTGGCTTCTTGCCAGTGTGAGCGCAGTAATCGGTGGGCGAGCCCGTGGAAGGTGCCAACCCACATGCCGCCAGCTGGCATGCCGAGTAGTGACTCGGTGCGGTGGCGCATCTCGCTGGCGGCCTTATTGGTAAAGGTCACGGCGAGCACGCCATAGGGCGAGGCATGTTCGACCTGTATCAACCAGGCGATGCGGTGCACCAGTACCCGGGTCTTGCCGCTGCCGGCGCCGGCCAATACCAGCACGGGTCCGGCCGGTGCGGACACGGCCTGGCGCTGGGCATCGTTAAGCGGATCGAGAATATGAGAGACATCCATCCGCGGCAGTTTACCAGATCAGGGCCCCTGCGGAGGCTGAAGCGGCTCCGTGCCTGAGTCATGGAAATCAGCGCTGTGTTGTAGCAAGCTTGCCAAGTGTGCCGGCACGTCCCCGGCGCACCGCATCAGTGAGTCGGGCGGATTGATTATGGCAGGTAACAGTCATGGAATTTATGGGAGATTTTGTCGGCATGCTCGCCTTCGCCGCGATAGCAATCCTCGCCGCGGTCTGGTTTTTCGTGCCCTTTGCCATCTTCGGCACCAAGGCGCGTCTCGATGATCTGATCGACGCCGTGGAAGAAGGCAATAAGCACCTTGCCGATATCAAGGCGATATTGACACGGGATGTGGCTGAGCCGCCGGCTTCGAAAAAAGAGGACGATTTTGAAATGCCGTCGATACGGGTGAGTCGGTGAACTGGTGCCGCACGTCGATGCTGGATTGAACAACGTTGTCCGAATTTCACTGCTGTTCAAACCAGGCTATGCGCGCTGTTTAATGCCCGTTAACACCAAGCATCGTTTAGTTCGCCTATGAAATTCGTCACAAAAAGCACAGACGTCAATTATCTGCATATTCTAAAGGATTTATTGGAAACAAATGGAATTCCGGCGATTGTGAATGGGGAGAATACGGCGCGGATGATTACCCCATTCGCATTGACTGGGCCAAGTTTGTGGGTATATCTCGATAATCAGCATGGCGAGGCTGTAAAGTTGATACATGACCCAGATTACCAAGTCATAGATAAAGTCGATGTTAATGAATTCTATGCGCTGACTAAACACACTTCAGATGCTCGATATAGCCTAAATGATGCGTTTATTCATTTGGGAATAATTATGACATTCGTCGTGCTGGGCATGTTTGTGTTGATTAAATTGCTTCAATGGTTCGCAAAATAATAATAGAGAGCATGCATGAGTCGGTTATCGTATTTGGTGGTGCTCTGACCCAGGTTATTGCGGTTTTGGTTGTTATTTAAGCCAGGGTATAGCCAACGGCTAACAGTATGCAAACGGCACTATGAGTAACCAACGTTGCAGGTATGGCGGGAATGAGTTGGCCATCGATGGCTGCATTCGCGGCTTTAGCCGCAGGCAATATAGCTAGCAATGCAATCCAGGTGAACGTTGGTAGCGGTGATATCAATAGAATAAAAAAGCCCGCTGCAAACCAGATACCCAGAGCATGAGCCGCCTTTTTTGGACCGAGGCGTACCGGCCACGTACGTTTGCCGGCTTTTTTATCGGCATCGATATCTGGGATGGAATTAACCCAAAGAATGGCGGCAACAAAACAGGCAATGATCGTACCCAGCCAGATGCTCTGCGCTACTACTACGCCGGTTTGGATATACGCCGTACCTACAACAGGCAATACACCAAAACAAATACCAATGGTGATGTCACCCAGGCCGCGGCATGCAAGGCACGGTGGAGCAGAATAAAAAATTGCCAGTAAGCCACCGACAAGACCAATGATAAAGATAAATGGCCCGGTGATGATTGCTATGCCCACACCAAGGGCTGCGCCCAGCAGGGTTAAGGTAAAACCAAAACGGAATGTTTGTTCTTCAGTGAGTAAGCCGTTTTGAATAAATCGGCTGCCACCGGAAAAGGGAAAGATGCGTGACTGATTGGTGGCATCGGTACCATTGCGGGAATCGAAATAATCATTCAATACATTGGCGCCAGAATGTATCTGCGCAATATTCAACAGCGTCAGCAGACCCAGAATGGTGTGAATACTACCGGTTTCGCTCCATACCATCGCAAGGCCTGTAATAACCGGTAATAGCGATGCGGTTAAAAATGGTGGGCGTATTGCGGCAAAATAGATGGCTATTTTGTTACCAAGGGTTTGGCCATGAAACACCTCTGCATTGGGTTCGCGCATCGTATTGTGGTATTCAGCCCAGATATAAATTGTCTGATAAAGTCCGAAGCTATTTCGCTATTCGGCATTCAAGTCCGAAGTACTTCATAAAATGCTTCTGCGCACTGGCACACTGCGGCGGCAAAATTCCACTTTGCAGTTAGCCACCGTACACAATCCCCGGCAACCAGGTCACAAGCTGTGGCCACAAGGACAGTACACCGAGCATCACCAGCTGGATGGCGATGAACGGCATCACGCCGCGATAGATGTCCATGGTCGTAACTTCCGGTGGCGCAACGCCGCGCAGGTAAAACAGCGCAAACCCGAACGGCGGTGTGAGGAATGAGGTCTGTAGGTTGATGGCGATCATTATGCCGAGCCACACCGGGTCCAGGCCCATGGCGAGCAGCACCGGGCCGACAATCGGCACGACCACGAAAGTGATCTCGATGAAGTCGAGCACGAAGCCGAGCAGAAACATCACCAGCATCACCGCGAACATGGCACCGACCACACCGCCGGGTAGATCGCTGAGCAGCTCGGCGACCAGGTCGTCGCCGCCGAAGCCGCGGAATACCAGCGAGAATATCGAAGCGCCGATCAGGATCAGGAACACCATGCTGGTGACTTGCGTGGTGTTGCGTACTACTTCGCGCAATATGTTGAGGCGAAGCTGTCCCTGACTGGCCGCGAGCAACATCGAGCCGACGGCGCCGACCGAGGCCGCTTCGGTCGGCGTGGACCAACCGGCCATGATTGAACCGAGTACGGCGACAATCAGCGCGAGTGGTGGGAACAGCGCCTTCAAGATGCGGCCCCCCATTCCTGGCCCGCGTAGCGTGACCAACTCTGCGTCCGGGATGGCCGGCATGAGTTTCGGGCGCAACGCCGCCAGCAGAATGATATAGACCAGATACGCGGCGACCAGCAACAGACCGGGAATCAGTGCACCGATGAACAGGTCGCCGACCGAGACGGTTTTGGGCGCGTATATCCCCATCTCCAGCTGTGCTTGCTGATAGGCCGAAGACAGCACATCGCCCAGTAAAACCAAAATGATCGAAGGTGGAATGATCTGCCCGAGCGTGCCCGAGGCGCAGATAGTGCCGGCAACGACACGCTTGTCGTAGCCACGCTTGAGCATCGTCGGCATCGACAGCAGGCCCATGGTGACAACCGTGGCACCCACGATGCCGGTGCTGGCGGCGAGTAGCATACCGACTAATGTCACCGACAATCCGAGGCCGCCGCGCAGTGAACCGAACAGCGCTGACATGGTATCGAGCAGATTATCGGCGACCTTGGAGCGTTCCAGCATCACGCCCATGAACACGAACAGCGGCACGGCGATGAGCGTGTCGTTGGTCATGATGCCAAACAGGCGATTAGGCAATGCCTCCAGGAATGCGCCATCGAACAGATCAAGGCCTTCGCCGAGCCAGGCGAAACCCAGTGCGACACCGGCCAGTGTAAAGGCCACCGGATAGCCGAGCAGCAGCACGACGCAGATGGCGGCAAACATCAGCAGCGGCATGAATTCTGCGAGCAGGGTGTGATCCATAACGTTATAACTCGCGGGGCGCGGGTTCTTCGGCGACGACATTGCAGCCGGCAAGGATCAGCAGGGCACGTATCGCCTGCGCCAGTCCCTGCAGCAGCATTAGTACTGCCATCACGGGTATCGCCGTCTTGAGCAGATAGATGCCGGGCAGGCCGGCTGTCTCGCGAGACCCTTCCTGTAATGTCCAGGACGCACTCACATAGTCCCAACTCGACAGCAGGATAAACACACAGACGGGTGTCAGCAGGAACAGTGCGCCGAACAGATCGACCCAAGCCTGGCCGCGGGGTCCGTAGTCTCGGTAGAAAATGTCCACGCGCACATGGCCATCGTGTTTCAGGGTGTAGGCCGCGGCGAGTAGAAATACCAGGGCATGCAGAAAGACCACGGATTCTTGCGCGGCGATGGAGCCGATGCCGAAGCCGTAGCGTAGAACGACAATGCCGAAGGTGATCAGCACCATGCACAGGGTCAGCCAGGAAACGGCACGCCCGGTCCATTCAGACAGAGTGTTTAAATAACGTGCGAGACGTTCAAGGAGCGTCAGGACTGGGTTCATGACGCGGCATTATACAAGGGAATTTCACTTGGATGTCCCGCCTCCGTGGGGACAGATCTTCAGCTCTGTCCCCGTCGTGCGGGTGGTGAATGGAGAAATGACGCAATACGGGGTACTTGTGCGCAGGGGGGCAGATAAAAAATATCTGCCCCCAGACGGTTTTTTTTACCAGCGGAAAATAACCCAGCTCGGTACCAGAATGCGCGGGTCGAGTTCGTTGCGGCGGGTTTCCAGTCTGCCATCACCGTCGGCATCGACCAGGTAATAGGGATAGCCCCTGCTGGGCGTCACCTTGATCATGTAGAGCTCGCCATTGATGCGGTATTCCTCAACGGTGCGATCTTCCTTGCGGATGATGGTCACTTCGGGTTCGAGGCCTTCTTGTGCCTCGGGAGGCATGGGCGGTGGCGGCGCATCACTGGGTGCGGTCTGCACGGGCGGGGGTGTTGGGTCGTCTTCCTGCGCTTGAGGGGCCACGCTCACCAGTAGTCCGGCGATGATCAGGGCCAGTAGGCTCGGCGTATGCAAACTTAATTTAATCATGTACAGGCCCTAGAGTTGCAGGAGGATTTCCTGTTCCTGTGCCGAAGGCTCGAAGCCCCGGGTTTCGTAGTGCTTAAAGATAGCATCGACCACCTCTTGAGCGGAATCCACAACCGAGAAGAGATCGAGATCCGCCGCGGCGATGGTGCCTTCGGTCACCAGCGTGTTGCGGAACCAGGCGATGAGACCTTCCCAGAAGGGTGTGCAGACTAACACGATAGGGATGCGCCGGGTCTTGCCAGTCTGCACCAGGGTGAGGATTTCGGCCATTTCGTCCAGCGTGCCGAAGCCGCCCGGCAGAACGACATACGCCGAGGCGTATTTCACGAACATCACCTTGCGCGAAAAGAAATGCCGGAAGTTGAGTGAGATATCCTGGTAGTCGTTGTTGGTCTGTTCGTGCGGCAAGATGATATTTAGACCAATGCTGGGGGATTTGCCGGCCTGGGCGCCTTTGTTGGCTGCCTCCATGATACCGGGGCCGCCACCGCTGACCACCGAAAAGCCGGCGTCGGACAGCTTGAGGGCGATCTCTTCGGCGAGCTGGTATTCCATCGCCTCCGGACGCGTGCGTGCCGAGCCGAAGATGCTCACCGAGGGCTTGATGCTAGACAGCCGCTCAAAGCCTTCGACAAATTCCGCCATGATCTGGAAGATCTTCCAGGATTCACGTGTCAGTTGATTATCGTCGACCGGCTTCATGCCGGGATGTTGACTCCGAGTTTGGTCGTCCATGCTGCTAGCTACCTGAATGCCTGGCCGAAAGCGGCCTGATAAAGGCTATAAAGCAATATCTATACCCATAAATATGGGCCGGTGCGCATGATAGCATGGCACCCCGGAACCTAGACGACCCGATCGATAAAGGCACGCACTGCATGGCGACATCCCCTGTAACTCCAAGCGCATCGACACCCCTGGTGCTGGTGGATGGTTCTTCCTATCTGTACCGCGCATTCCATGCCCTGCCACCTTTGACCAGTTCAAAGGGAGTGCCGACCGGCGCGGTCTATGGCGTCGTCAACATGCTGCGCAAATTGCTGAGCGATTATGCGCCAGAGCATATCGCCGTGGTGTTTGATGCCAAGGGTAAGACCTTCCGCGATGCTATGTTCGAGCACTACAAGGCCAATCGTCCGCCGATGCCGGAGGACTTGAAGGTACAGATCGAACCCCTGCACGAACTGGTTGCCGCGCTGGGTTTTCCGATTTTGCAGGTATCGGGTGTCGAGGCCGACGATGTGATCGGTACGCTGGCGCGCCAGGCCGCGGCACGCGGTCGGCCGGTGGTGATTTCCACGGGCGATAAGGACATGGCGCAGCTGGTCGATGCCAACATCACCCTGATCAACACCATGTCCAATACCACGATGGATATTCCAGGCGTGATCTCTAAATTCGGCGTGCCCCCGGAGCGCATTGTTGAATATCTCGCGCTGGTTGGTGATACCAGCGACAACATCCCCGGCGTGCCCAAGGTCGGCCCCAAAACGGCGGCGAAGTGGCTCAACGAATACGGTACGCTGGACAATCTCATTGCCCGCGCCGATGAGATTGGCGGCAAGGTCGGCGAGAGCCTGCGCGGGAATTTAGATCAATTGGCGCTGGCGCGGCAGTTGGCGACCATTCGTTGTGATGTCGAACTGGATCAAGACGGTGATGATCTGCGTATGCGTACGCCAGACACGGCCGCACTGCGCGAGCTGTATAAAAGCCTGGAGTTTAAAACCTGGCTGCGTCAGCTGGACGAATCGGCGAGCGCGGCGCCAGAAGAGCCAGTAGCCGCCGCCAGTCGTGCGACCGAACAGGACTATGAAACAGTTTTCACTCAGGCCCAGTTGGATACCTGGATCACACGTTTGCAACAGGCTGAGTTGTTCGCCTTCGATACTGAAACCACCAGTTTGGATTACATGCAAGCACGCATCGTCGGCGTATCCTTTGCCGTGACGGGTGCAGCGGCTTACGTGCCCTTGGCGCATGATTATCCCGGCGCGCCGGAACAACTTGATCGCGATGCCGTGTTGGCACAGCTCAAGCCGTTGCTGGAAAGCGCCGAGCACCACAAAGTTGGACAAAATCTCAAATACGATATGAGTGTGCTGGCCAATCATGGCATTGCACTCGACGGCGTCGCTTTCGACACCATGCTGGAATCCTATGTGCTGGACAGTACCGCCAGCCGTCATGACATGGATTCGCTGGCGCTGAAATATCTCAATCACACAACCATCACCTTTGCCGATGTCGCCGGCAAGGGCGTGAAGCAGCTGAATTTCAATGACGTGCCCATCGAACAGGCCAGCACCTATGCGGCGGAAGATGCCGATGTGACGTTGCGCCTGCACGAAACACTGTGGCCGCGGTTGCAGCAGGAAGGTTCGCTTGCAAAAGTGTTTTTGGAGATTGAGCTGCCGCTGGTGCCGGTGCTGTCGCATATAGAGCGCACCGGTGTGTTGGTGGATGCGGCCATGCTCGGAAAGCAAAGCCGTGAACTCGCTGCAAAGTTGCATGAGATAGAGCAGGAGGCGTATCAGGCCGCCGGTCAACCGTTCAATCTCGGATCGCCGAAACAGATCCAGGAAATTCTCTATACCAAGCAGGGCCTGCCGGTCTTGGCGAAAACGCCCAAGGGCGCACCGTCAACGGCTGAGCACGTGCTCGCGGAATTGGCATTGGATTATCCGCTGCCGAAGTTGATTCTTGATCATCGCTCATTGTCGAAACTCAAATCGACCTATACCGATCGGCTTCCGGAGAGAGTCGATCCGGATACCGGGCGTGTGCATACCTCATATCATCAGGCCGTGGCAGCAACCGGACGCCTGTCGTCGACCGATCCAAATTTGCAAAATATTCCTGTGCGCACCGAAGAAGGGCGGCGTATCCGTCAGGCCTTTATCGCGCCGCCTGGACACAAGATTGTTGCTGCCGACTATTCGCAGATCGAACTGCGCATCATGGCGCATTTATCCGAAGACACTGGCTTGCTGAAGGCCTTTGCAGCCGGCCAGGATATTCATCGCGCGACCGCCGCCGAAGTCTTCGGCATTCCGGCAGACCAGGTAACCACGGATCAGCGTCGTTCCGCCAAGGCGATCAACTTCGGTTTGATCTATGGCATGTCGGCGTTCGGGTTGGCCAAGCAATTAGGCATCGAGCGCGGTGCGGCGCAGGATTATGTCGATCTGTATTTTGCGCGCTACCCGGGTGTAAAAACCTATATGGATGAAACACGCGCCCAGGCGCATGAACTCGGTTATGTGGAAACCGTGTTCGGACGGCGTTTGTATCTGCCGGACATCAATGCGCGCAATGTGCAGCAACGCAATGCCGCCGAACGCACCGCGATCAACGCGCCGATGCAGGGCACCGCGGCGGATATCATCAAGCTCGCCATGATTCGCGCGGATGCCTGGTTGCGCGACAATGCTTCAGCGGCGCGCATGATCATGCAGGTACACGATGAATTGGTGTTCGAGGTAGCCGCCGGCGAGGTGAAATTAATCAGCTCCGCCATGCGCCATTGTATGCAGGAGGCGGCAAGCCTCCGCGTTCCCTTGGAGGTCGATATCGGGGTGGGCGACAACTGGGATGAGGCGCATTGATAACAAGTTCAGGCAACCTGCTGAATGGACATGGGTAACAGGGCGAGAGGTATTTTTGACGCTATGCCATAAGGCAAATCCGAGTGATCTTTAACAATTTTTTACACACGGATCGATATGACTGAGCTAGTATTTAATCAGATGCTGGAAGGTGGTCTGAGGCGGGAACTTTATTACGATTAGGCTATCCTATGTTCTGCACATGCTGCTCCGAATTATGTTTTACGGATCCCATTCTTCCTCCCTAGGATGGGATCTTTTACCAGCCCGACCTCCCCAAGTCGGGTGACGTTTACCCCGGTACTCCTCCCCCCTTGAATACCGGGGTTTCTTTTTGCCTGCGATTTTTAGATGTACTTTCAACACGAAGGCGCAGAAGGCGCGCAAAGGTAAAACGATTCAGGTTTAGTAATGCAGGGAACGCTGAGCAAACCAGCGCCTCTTTAAATTTGCCACGGAAACTACGGAACAATATCCATATCGAAAATAGTTCCGTGGTTTCCGTGGCAAATAAATTGCTGGAGTTCCTTTGCGCGCCATCTGCGCCTTCGTGTTGAAAAATTGATTCAGCTCAGCTCCAGCCAGGCCGCGAGCTGCGCGCGCGCCTCGTCCAGGCCCGTGCCATCGAGCGCGGAAAACAGCTGTACCGTCGCTTTGGCATGTAGTGGGCCCAGAGCGCGGCGCACTGAGAGCAGGGAATTCTGCGCGGCGCCGCGTTTGAGCTTGTCCGCCTTGGTGAGCAGAATGTGTACCTGCAGATCGGAAGCCTGGCACCAGCCCAGCATCTTTTGATCGTAGTCCGTCAGCGGATGACGCACGTCCATCAATAATATCAATCCGGCCAGCGATTGGCGCTGTTCGAGATAAGCATTCAAATGCCGCTCCCACTGAGCCTTCACCTCGGCCGGGACCTTGGCATAGCCATAACCGGGCAAATCCACCAAGCGTGCATTCGGCGTAACTGTGAAGAAATTGATCAACTGCGTCCGTCCGGGGGTCTTGCTGGTCCGCGCCAGTCCCTTGTGGTTGGTTATGATATTGAGCGCACTGGATTTGCCGGCATTGGAGCGCCCGGCGAAGGCGGCCTCATGGCCAATATCGGCAGGTGCCTGGCTGACGCGGGCGGCGCTGGTGAGGAACTCGGCGGTGATAAAGGGGTTCTGCATGGGGGCGCATTGTCGCCGTAGTGATGGCGGCTTGTCATGCCGTATCCTATGCTTCGGCTGCCGCACCCTCCCGGCTGCGCTATTGAACCGCCTTGGGGGCGCTGGTATAAATGGCGACTCTCCGGCCGTGACGTCCCGCAAGGCGCACTTCCAGCGCCGTCATTCCGAACTGCCTTGAGGCAACAGGAGTTGGTTTCAATATGAATAACCGGTTTGTTTTTGCAGCAATTTTCTCATTTTCCGCAGCCCTGGCTGCCATGCCTGTCAGCGCTGCCGGCGATGCCGCCGCGGGTCAGACCAAGGCTGCCGCCTGCGCTAGCTGTCATGGCGCCGACGGTAATAGTGCCAATCCAGATTGGCCGAAGCTGGCCGGTCAGCATGACAAATATCTGGTCAAGCAGCTGACTGACTTCAAGGCAGGCGATCGGAAGAACGCCATGATGGCGCCGATGGCCGCCGGTCTTTCCGAGCAGGATATGGCTGACATCGCCGCTTTCTTCGCCAGCCAGACCCAGAATGGCGGTAAGGCCGATCCTGCGCAGGTTGCCGCTGGCGAAAAATTGTACCGCGGTGGTAATGTGACCACCGGTGTCGCGGCCTGTATGGCCTGCCACGCACCGAACGGTATGGGTAATCCGCAGGCGAATTTCCCGAGTCTGAGTGGTCAGCATGCCGCGTATATCGTGATCCAGCTGAAAAACTTCCGCAGCGGCGAACGCGCCAATGATGCCGGCAAGATGATGCAGAACATCGCGGCACGCATGACCGATGCTGAGATGCTGGCGGTTGCCTCCTACATCGAAGGCCTGCACTAAGCGATCAGTCCCGGTGGTAGCCAGTGCTGCCACGCGCGATCAAATATAAAGGGTGGCCGCAAGGCCACCCTTCTATTTTTCAGGCTATAGCGCCTCTCCACCAGTGTACAATGGTCGCCGTTCCGTTGCCGTGACACACGCCTGACAAGGTTTTCTGTTTTGAGCACAGTCAGTAACAGCCAGTCCCGCGCCGTTTCCCGATCCAGCGTGTTGCTGGAATTCCTGGGGTCCATGAATCTCGCCATCACCTTGTTGGTGACGGTGGCGGTTGCCTCGATTATCGGCACGGTACTGAAGCAGAACGAGGCCTATCAGAATTACATCGTGAAATTCGGGCCGTTCTGGTTCGAGACCTTCAAAAGCCTGGGTCTGTTCGACGTTTATAGCGCCGGCTGGTTTCTGGTCATACTGACCTTTCTGGTGATCTCCACCAGCGTCTGCATCTATCGCAATGCGCCGCAGATGCTCCGCGATATGCGCAGCTACCGGCTCAATGTGCAGGAGCAATCGCTGCGTGCCTTTCATGCCAGTCACAGTTGGACATTAGCACTGCCGGGTGCTGAGATTGAGCGGCACATAACGGCCGTGATGCGCAGCAACGGCTACCGGATGCGGCGCAAGGATCACGGTGACCACCAGGTCATCGCGGCCAT
This sequence comes from Thiohalobacterales bacterium, assembly GCA_041739295.1. GTDB lineage: Bacteria > Pseudomonadota > Gammaproteobacteria > Thiohalobacterales > Thiohalobacteraceae > JAHJQQ01. The sequence goes on from JBGSOE010000335.1 coordinate 29,159, forward strand.
GAACGGCACCTTCAACCGCCTCGGTTATATCTTTACACACACGGCCATTGTCACCATTTGTATCGGTGGTCTGCTGGACGGAAATCTGCCTCTCAAGCTCAAGGAGATGAGCGGCCAGATCAAAATCGAGAGCCGCGATTTGCCGGCCTCGCAGGTGCCGCGTGAGTCCTGGTTGTCAGTACAGAATCCATCCTTCCGCGGTAGCGTTACCGTGCCGGAGGGTTCATCGGCCAATATTGTCTTCCTGCAGCTGCGCGATGGTTATCTGGTTCAGCCACTGCCGTTCACTATCGAACTGAAAGATTTTCGTATCGAGCATTACGAATCGGGCATGCCGAAATCCTTCGAAAGTGATCTGGTCATTCGTGAGCCGGATCAGGAGCCTGTCACCGCCACCATCGCCGTCAATCATCCGCTGATCTACAAGGGCTATGCCATCTACCAGTCGAGTTTCAATGACGGTGGTACGCATCTGAATTTGAGTGCCTGGGGATTGGGGCGTGCCAAGGTTGAGCAGGAAGACTTCAAGAGTTCGGTGTTCGAAAAGCTGAGGGTGGACACGGCGCAGGGACCGATGACGCTGGAACTGAATGATTTCCGCCTGTTCAATATCAATCCGGCCGATGAAGGTTCCGGCAAACGCTTCCGCAATTTCGGCCCCAACTTCACTTTCAAGCTGCGCAATGCCGCGGGTGAAGCGCGCGAATTCGAGAATTACATGCTGCCGGTGGAGTTCGATGGCCGAGGCTATTTTCTGAGTGGCATGCGTGACTCGGTTGCCGAGCCGTTTTTTTATCTACATATACCCGCCGATCCTAAAGGCAGCCTGAGCCGTTTCATGCGTTTCAATGCGCTGTTGCAGGATACGGATCGGGTTGCGCAGATCGCGCAGGAAACCACCCGGCAGACTTTCGCCGAGGCGCAGCTGGAAAAGCCCGAGTTGCTTAAGGAAGTTGCCGCCACCATGCAGCGACTTGTCACACTGTTTGCGCACGGTGGCTTCGACGCCGTGGCCGAGCAAGTGGAGAAATCCGTGCCCGAGGCCAAGCGCCGCGAGGTGCTGGATGCTTATATAAAGGTGTTACGGAATATCCTCACGGCGCTGTATTTCGATGTACTGACCACAGAAGGCGTGGATGTGAGCGCCGGTGTGACAGAGGCCGACAGCCAGTTCTATGACGACAGCATCAATGCGCTGACGGTCCTCACAAAATATGGCTCACCGTTTTTCCTGGAACTTAAAACCTTTGAACATGTCCAGGCTTCCGGGCTGCAAATTGCGCGCGCGCCCGGCAAGTTGGTTGTCTACAGTGGATTTGCCCTGTTGATTGCCGGAATATTCGTGATGTTTTATATCCAGCATCGCCGGCTGTGGTTCTGGGTACGCGAGGGTGCGGCCGGGACAGAATTGCTGTTTGCGGGGACAGGTAATCGCGAACAACGAGATTTCCGGCTTGAATTTGACAGGCTTATCCGAGCCCTTGACCAGCAACTGCGTTCAGGCTGAGTTCAGCGGTTTGCGTTAAACTGGCGCGGCGATGGCAGTGGCTAACCGTAGTGATTGAACAGTGGGAGTGTGTGCGATGTCAGTAACCCAACAGAACATCCTGGAACAGTTCGATGATCGTTCGCTGTGGCAGCGGCTGATCTGGCGGGATTGGCTATGGGCATTGCTGGTACTGTCCGGCTCGGGCTATGTCTACGCGCACTATGTCGAGTTCATGGATATCTATGAGATTGGCATCCTGGGCGGTACGACTCTGGGGCTGATCAGCGTGGGTTGGGCCTGGCGACCTGCCCAAGCGCTGTCTCTGATTGTGACACTGCTGAGCCTGGGGTCCATCGCGCTATATGGCGATAGTCTGGCCGCGGCTGATAGTAACTTTTTTCTGAAATACCTGATCTCCAGCCAGTCCGCGATTATGTGGATGAGCGCGCTGTATGTGCTGGCGACTGCGACCTATTTCCTGGCGCTGTTCATGCGTTCGGAATTTACCGCCAAGGTTGCGAGCGCACTGACCTGGTCGGCGACGACGATGGGTCTGGTGGGTCTGATGGTGCGCTGGCGCGAGTCGTATCTCATCAGCCCGGATGTCGGTCATATACCGGTCAGTAATCTCTACGAAGTCTTTATTCTGTTTTCGATCATCACCGCTCTGTTGTATCTCTTTTACGAAGGCCGTTATCGCACCCGCGCATTGGGCGGCTTTGTTTTGCTGGTGATCTCGGCAGCGGTCGGTTTCCTGCTGTGGTATACCTTCGGTCGTGAGGCGCAACATATCGCGCCGCTGGTACCGGCACTGCAAAGTTATTGGATGAAGATCCATGTGCCGGCCAACTTTATCGGCTATGGCGCCTTCTCGGTGGCGGCCATGGTCGGGTTTGCCTATCTGTTTCGCCATCATCAAGAACAGCGTCCCGGTGGTGCGGTCAACAGTCGCTTGCCCGAATTGGAGCTGTTGGATGATGTGATGTACAAATCCATCGCGCTGGGGTTTGCGTTTTTCACCCTCGCCACCATCCTGGGCGCGTTGTGGGCGGCCGAGGCCTGGGGCGGTTACTGGTCCTGGGATCCGAAAGAGACCTGGGCGTTGATCGTCTGGTTAAACTATGCCGCTTGGTTGCACATGCGTCTGACCAAGGGTTGGCGTGGTACGCCGATGGCTTGGTGGGCGGTGATTGGGTTGTTTGTAACGATATTTGCATTCCTGGGTGTGAACATGTTCCTGTCCGGGTTGCATTCATATGGTGAACTCTAACCAAGGCGATTGCTTGAGGGAGTTTGGTATCAGCGCTTGCATCGACTCCAATGACCAAGCTGCGAAGGCAGCATGAGAATAACGAGGAATGAGAATGAAAAAAATTATTCAGACATGTGTGTTGGCGCTGGGCATGGCCGTTCTGTCCACCGGTTTTGTTCAGGCTGAAGGCGCGCCCGGTGCGCCCGGCGCGCCCGGTTATGTAACCCTGGTGGCGCCGCAACCGACCAGCGATGCCAGCAAGATCGAAGTAGTGGAACTGTTCTGGTATGGCTGTCCGCACTGCTACCACCTTGAACCCGTGCTGACCAAATGGGTCGCCGGATTGCCGCCGGATGTCGTGTTTGTGCGCACACCTGCGATTCTGGGGCCGAGCTGGGAGATTCTTGCGCGCGCTTACTACGCTGCTGAACTGCTGGGCGTGCTCGACAAGATTCATGAGCCACTGTTCAAGGCGATCCATGAAGGTAAACAAAAATTCACCAACGAAGATGAGCTGGCGAAGTTTTTCGTCGCCCAGGGTGTGGACGATAAGCAATTCCGCGATACCTTCAAGTCATTTGGTGTCGCCGCCAAACTGAATCGCGCGAAACAGATGACTCAACGCTACGGGCTCACGGGCGTGCCCGCCCTGATCATCAATGGCAAGTACCGGACCTCGGTTAGCGATGCGGGCGGCCAGGAACAAATGCTTGTGCTGACAGACAAGCTTATTGCCGAGGAACGTGCGGCTGCCGTACCCGCCCCGGCCGCCCCTGTTCTGCACTAGAACCTGTTAAAGCTATCCGCGCGGCTGGACGGCAGCGACTCGGGGGATGCTTCGGACCATCAATGAAAGCAGCGGAACTCTTTTTAAAGTGCCTTGAGAACGAGGGGGTCGAGTACATCTTCGGTGTACCCGGCGAGGAAAATCTCGATCTCATGGATGCCTTGCTGGATTCACCTATCCAATTCATCACCTGTCGGCACGAACAGGGCGCGGCCTTTATGGCCGATGTCTATGGTCGGCTGACCGGCCGGGCTGGCGTCTGTCTGGCGACACTCGGCCCGGGCGCGACCAACCTGATCACCGGTGTAGCTGACGCGAATATGGATCACGCGCCGCTGGTCGCCATTGCGGGACAGGCTGATACCAACCGCCTGCACAAAGAATCGCACCAGGTGCTGGATCTGGAATTGATGTTCCAGCACATCACCAAATATTCCTCGCGCCTGCTGACACCGAACATCATCCCCGAGGTGGTGCGCAAAGCCTTCAAGCTGGCGCAGACTGAAAAGACCGGCGCGACCTTCATCGAGTTTCCCGAGAACATCGCCAAGATGATGATTGACGATGTGCCGTTGTCGGTGCGGCACCCCGAGGCGCCCGAGCCTGCGCGGGACCGCGTCGAGTATGCCGCTGAAGTTATTTCCGAATCACGCAGCCCGATCATTCTCGCCGGCAATGGCGTTATCCGCGCGCGCGCCTGGAAACATCTCGCAGATTTTGCGACCAAGCTCAACATTCCGATTGCCAATACCTTCATGGCCAAGGGCGTTGTCCCGTTCGGCAAAAATCCGCTGGCGCTGGGCAGCGCCGGCCTGCAGGCCAATGATTATGTCAGCTGCGGGTTCTCGCGCGCCGATGTCATCATCTGTGTGGGCTACGATCTGGTCGAATACCACCCCTATCTGTGGCACCCGACCCGCGACCGCAAGATTATCCACATTGATGCCAGTCAGGCCGAGGTCGATGCCAGCTATATGATTGAGGTCGGCGTGGTCGGCGATATCAAACACAGTTTGATGCGCATCGCCGAACTGGCCACGCCGCATCACGGCCAACCGATGCGCGCATTGCGCGAGGCGCTGGTCGAGGATATGAGTCAGCACGCCCAGGACGATGGCTTTCCCATCAAACCGCAGAAGATCATCTGGGATCTGCGCACCGCGCTGCATTTCGAAGACATCGTCATCTGTGATGTCGGCGCACATAAGATGTGGATGGCGCGAATGTTCCGCTGTGAATACCCGAATACCTGCCTGATCTCCAACGGATTCGCCAGTATGGGCATTGCAGTTCCCGGGGCCATTGCCGCTAAGCTCGTGTACCCCGACCGGGCGGTGGTTGCAGTCACCGGCGATGGCGGATTTCTGATGAACTCCCAGGAGCTCGAAACCGCGGTACGACTTGGCATCGCGATCGTCGTACTGATCTGGAATGACGGCGGTTACGGCTTGATCGACTGGAAGCAGATGACTCATTTCAATCGCACATCACATGTACGATTCGGTAATCCGGATTTCGTCAAATACGCAGAATCGTTCGGTGCCAAGGGCTACCGCATCGAGCGCGCGGCCGATCTTATGCCGACCCTGAAGAAGGCCATCGCCGACCGTGCCGTGTCCGTGATCGATTGTCCGGTGGATTATCGCGAGAACCTGAAACTCACCGAGAAGCTCGGCAGTCTGGTATGTCCGCTATGACCCAGGCGCTACAAAAAGAGCCACCGAGCGCGCCGGCCACGGGTCATCGACTGCGCATCCTTAGTTACAACGTACAGACTGGCATCAGTACGACCCGGTATCGGCATTACCTGACTCAGAGTTGGAAGCATGTGTTGCCACACGGCGAACGTTTCCAGAATCTCGATCGTGTCGCGCAGCTCGCCAGCGAATTCGATATCGTCGGCCTGCAGGAAGTCGATGCCGGGAGTCTGCGCAGTGGCTTCATTAACCTTACCCAATACGTCGCCGAGCGTGCCGATTTCCCCTTCTGGTACGACCAGACCAACCGGCGCATGGGGCCGATTGCGCAGCACGCTATTGGCGTGATGAGCCGTTTCCACTGTACCGAAATCATGGAGCATAAACTCCCCGGCCCGATCCCAGGTCGCGGTACGCTGGCGTTGCGCTTTGGCCGCGGTGAGAATTCGTTGGTGGTTTTCATTGTGCATTTGGCGCTCGGACAACGCACGCGCCTGCAGCAGTTGTCATTTCTTGCCGAGCTGGTGAATCAGCATCGCAATGTTGTCCTTATGGGTGACTTGAATTTCCCATCACGCAGTCGCGAAATGGATTTCCTGATCAACAGCACGCTGATGACCGAACCCGTACATGGTCTGAATACGTTCCCGAGCTGGCGCCCTAACCGCAACATCGATCACATCCTGGTGACCCCGACGATTCAGGTTAATAAGACGCACGTGCTTGATTGCCCGGTATCCGATCATCTGCCGCTGTGCATGGATCTGACCTTGCCCGAAGGCGTGGACCTGTTCTGCGCGTAGCAGGTCTGTGCGCATGGGCGCTAATCAAAGATTAACTATCCTTAATGCTGCAATAGTTTTCTAGAGGCAGGGTTTTGTAATGGCCCAGAACGACGACCCCGAAAACCAATCCGCAATCTGGAAACGCAAATACTACGATGCGTTGGGCGAGAATGAGTCCAAAGAACGAGCCTGGACTCAAGCCGACGAACTGCTGCGCAAGACCATTTCACGTTTGACCCTGGCAGCCGACGGCCTGGACGATACGCTCGACGGGCATCTCAAAAGTCTTCGCGATGCCATCCGTGACCACGCCGATGCGCGCGTGCTGCGCCAACGCATCGATGCCATGTCCGAATCTCTGGTGCGACTGGATGCCAAGCGTGCCAAGAAGATCGTTGTGCCCAATCCCGCCGCGCCTTTGCAGGCTTTACTCGACAAGATCGAATTACCGCAGGATCAGGCGCGCCGCATCAAGGCGTTGCGCAAGCAGATGGACGGTGCCAACGACGAAACGCTCGCGCCGGTCATCGCCGATTTTGCCAGGCTGCTGCAAAATATTCTCAGTGACCTGGCAGCGGCAAGTGAGGCGGCAAGCGGAAAGCACGGTGGCGGTTTGTTCAGTCGCTTGTTTGGAAATAAAGGCGCTGGCGACGCAACACCGAAAGATACGTCAGCAGCGGCGGCTGTACCTGCCCCCGCTCCCGTGACGGCACCCAGCGTTACAAAAACCGACGTGACACCGGTAGATACCAGCGCGATCAGTCTGAGCGCCGCGCGTGATTTACTGTTGCATGTACTCGAACAATTTCAGGTACACGAGCCGGCACGGATCGGCGAGTTGCGTCAGCAGGCCGTGCGTGCAGCCACCGAAGCAGAGCTTAAGCGTCTGGTCGTGTCCTTGGCGGCTGGTTTCAACGCGAGCAAGGCCGTTGTCGAAACGCCGACACCCGTGACTTTGGCGGATGCAAGTTCGGATTCCGCTGCAGGAACTGGAACTGAAGATGATCCCGCCTGCGGCAGTCAAATGCTGCTGCAATTGTTGCAGCGTCTTGATCTACCCAGTGATCTGGATGCTCAGGTTGATGCGCTGAAAGATAAACTATCGGACCGAGCCAATTTCGATGCGCAGATAGTTTTGAGCGACATGGCTACACTGATCGCGGACATGCGCGTGCGCCTGCAGGAAGAAAAACACGAGATCGAGGATTTCCTGAAACAGCTGACCGGCCAGTTGCAGGATATCGACAGCTTCGTGCGCGGCGCCGACACGGCGCGTGCCGATGCCTATGAAAGCGGTCGAGAGCTGGGTGATGCGGTGCAGGTGCAGGTGCGCGGCATCAATGACAGTGTCGCGTCGGCGGAGGACCTGGACGGCCTGAAGCGCAGTGTGCAGCAACGCCTCGACGCCATCTCGGATCATGTTGAACAGCATCGCGTCAAAGAGGAGTTGCGCAATACGCAGACGGAAGCGCAGATGCGTGACATGACTGACCGCCTGCGTGATATGGAAGGCGAATCGGCTAAGCTACGTGAGCGTATCCAAGAGCAACGCACCCAGGCTTTCACTGATGCCTTGACTGGCATTCCGAACCGTCTCGCGTATCAAGAACGCATCCTCCAGGAATTCGCGCGCTGGAAGCGCTTCAATACGCCACTCACCCTGCTGGTGTGGGACGTCGACCTCTTCAAGGCCATTAATGACAAATACGGTCATAAGGCCGGTGATAAAGTTCTCAAGGTGATTGCGGAAACCTTGCACGGCCAGATCCGCGAAACGGATTTCCTGGCACGCTACGGTGGCGAGGAATTCGTACTGGTGATGACCGGCACGCGTCAGCCCGCCATCCTCGATGTCGCCAACAAACTGCGTCAGGCCATTGAAACCTGTGGTTTCCACTTCCGTGGTGAAGACGTAAGTATCACCATTTCCTGTGGCATTGCTGAGTTCCGCGAGGGTGATCTCATTGATGCCGTGTTCGAACGCGCCGATGCCGCGTTGTATCGGGCCAAGGATCAAGGCCGCAACTGCTGCGTCATCGCTGATACTGATAACGCATCCGCTGATCAATAGCGCCGGAGCCGTTTCATGCCGGTTCAGTAGGCGAGTCTAATAGCGCCTATCCCCAAGCAATTGATCATTCCGATTGACGCTCAGCACAGCAACGGAAAATATGATCCGTGATTCGTGCGCATGCCAGAATCCAGTGTGTTTTATCTTACGAACTCCATTTCGCCCGCTCTCCCACCAGCGCAGTAGATCAATCCCAAGTCCGACAGGCCCCTAGGTCCATGATTTTGAACCGCTTGATGTAAATCAAGGAGCCAATCTGGTGCATAGCCTATTTATAGGCCACCGCAACAGAACGGTAAGCAGGCCCGAGGCAGTCGGGCATCCCCATAGACGGAGGATCGCGCATGAGCGGTACTTTCACCAAATCCATGGCACGCAACATCTTTTATGGTGGCAGCGTGTTCTTCATTCTGGTCTTTCTGGCACTGACCTTCGATACCACGAATGCGCTACCAGGACGTGACAATCGTGGCGAGATTACACCGCAGGTCGCGCTGGGCAAGAAGGTCTGGGAGGACAACAACTGCATCGGTTGTCACACCCTGTTGGGTGAGGGTGCGTATTTTGCGCCGGAGCTGGGAAATGTCTACACGCGGCGCGGTCCAGACTTCATCCGAACCTGGATGCAGATACAACCTACCGGTGCGCCCGGGCGTCGCCAGATGCCGCAGTTCAATCTCAATGATGAAGAGCTGGATGCCATCATGGCGTTCCTCAAATACAGCTCCGAGATCAATACCGCCAACTGGCCACCGAACATCGAAGGCTAAGGGGAATATCTGTCATGCAATATCAATCACAAATGGTTGCCAAACCTTACTTCATCGCCGCAATCGGGCTGTTCATCGGCCAGATCCTGTTCGGCCTGGTCATGGGCCTGCAGTATGTCATCGGTGATTTCCTGTTTCCGGAAATTCCCTTTAACGTGGCGCGCATGGTGCACACCAATCTCCTCATCGTCTGGTTGTTGTTCGGCTTCATGGGGTCCGCCTATTACCTGATCCCCGAAGAAACCGAGACCGAGTTGTACAGCCCCAAACTCGCACTAGGTTTATTTTGGATCTTCCTGGTCGCAGGTGCGCTGACCATTCTGGGATATCTGCTGGTACCTTATTCAGGTCTGGCGCAGATGACCGGCAATGATTTATTGCCGACCATGGGCCGCGAGTTCCTCGAACAGCCAACCATCACCAAGATCGGCATCGTGGTTGTCGCGCTGGGATTCCTGTTCAACATTGGCATGACGCTGCTGAAAGGGCGCAAGACGACCGTTAGTCTGGTGCTGATGCTGGGTCTGGTCGGTTTGGCGGTGATGTTCCTGTTCTCGTTCTACAACCCGGTGAATCTGGTCAAGGACAAGTTCGCATGGTGGTGGGTGGTGCATCTCTGGGTGGAAGGCGTGTGGGAACTGATCATGGCCTCGATCCTTGCCTTCGTGCTGATCAAGATCACGGGCGTGGACCGTGAAGTCATT
>JBGSOE010000369.1:0-6214 GCA_041739295.1 Thiohalobacterales bacterium
TGTCCCTGCTGGCGTTGTTTTTCTCCGACGTCGATTTGTGAGCAAGCAATGTCACGTGGATCACGTACCGAGATCAGAAAACGCGCCTCTGGCAGCAATTCGAAGACGGCGGGGAACATTGCGCTCATCAGAAAGCTTTTCAGTACTAGATTGGTGGCAGGTGCGTAACGGACGCTGAGTTTGTCGAGGAAGGCCTGTACCCAGGTTGCGGAAAATTGCCTTACGTCTTCTGCGTTGCTGAAGTAGTGACCGCCTTCCAAAGTATTGAAGAGTTGCTTGCCGGCCCGGTAGGTTTGGACCATCTCGCGCAGGTAGTGGGCCTCACGCAAGGTCGGATTGGTGGTGCGGTCTGCGCAGAGGATGCTGGCGAGCAGGGTGCCGCCGGAGCGGGGTGCGCCGCCTATGAAATAACAGGTCATATTGTGGCCGTTGTCAGTTTTAAGGTTTTGCCACTCGGGTGGCAAGTTCGGCGCTGACAGATTGGATTACACTGATCCAATCACCATGGCTGGTTTGTTTAAACAAGCGTACTCGCGGATACCAGAGCGTACGGTCTTTACCAGCCTCCCAACGCCAGTCTGAATCATACGGCAACAAGCCCCAGGTCTCGACACCTAGCGCGCCGGCCAGATGCAGGGTGCTGTTGTCCACCGTCACCACGAGGTCCAACGCCTTGAGCAGGGCACCGAAGTTATCGAGGTCCGTCATGGCATCTGCGCCGGGGAGCGTGCAAACATTCATGCCGGCATCACGCGCCGCTTGGAGTTCCTCGTGCCGGTCGCCGTACTGGATGTCTATGCAGATGGTGCCGTCGAGCTTGAGCATCTCACGCCAGGCCTGCAGTGGAATCGCGCGCTTGGCGCGGGTGCGTGCGTCATTGCCGCCGCGCCAGGAAATGCCGATTTTCAGGCCATTTCCCAAGGCAGCAAGTTCGGTGCGCCAGTGCGACACGAGTTCTTCGTTGGCCGCAAGATAGCTGGTGTGCGCCGGGAATGCTGCCCGATCCCGCCGGAACAGGTGTGGCAGACTACCCATCGGAATCTGGCACTGGATAGGAATCTGGCATTGGGTGAGTCGCTCGTCCCAGGAGCCACCATGAAACCGGGCGCCGGGAAAAGAACGCTCAAACAACGGGACCAGTCGCGGCTCGCACTCTACGATCACGCGACTTCCGTTGGCCAAGAGGTCTGGCAAACAGGAGGCGAACATGATCTGGTCGCCGATGCCTTGTTCCATGTAGACGAGCAGCGATTTAGCTGGGCGCAAGCCTCTCCAGGCGGGATAAGGCGTGGTGCGCTGCATCGCCTTCTCGTAACGCCAGCGCCATTCGAATTCGTCCCAGCCGCGTTGGAAATTGCCACATTTGAGTAAGGTTAGCGCCAGATTCCAGCGTATATTCGCGTTCTCAGGTTCGAGCTGCGCACCTCGTTCGAATGCGTCCAGCGCCGCTTCGTAGCGGCCCTGTTCACGATAGGCGGTGCCAAGCGTGTTGATAGCGGTGACTGCGTGCGGGTCGTGTTTCAGGGCCTTGTTGCAATACTCTATAGCGCGTTGCGGATCGTTGGATTCAAGCCAAGCAGCACCGAGATTGCCGAGCGTGGCGGCTGAGTTTGGCTCGATACTGAGTGCCGATTGATAGGCGGAAATGGCTGCGTCTATTTGTCCAAGGTGGAAACGTGCGAGCCCAAGATTGTACCAAGCTCGTTCTTTGTTCGGATCAAGCTCGACACAGCGTTGGCAGCCTTCAGCTACGGCTTCGAAGCGGCCAAGGTTTGCGCTCGCGCCGGCGAATAGAAACCACGTCTCAGCATCTTTGTTATCCGGACTGCATGCCGTACGTAGCAGCGAATAAGCTGCCTCGGCGTTACCTTCGTTAAGCAATGATAGAGCGCGGGTCTTGATGTCCGAATCCGACATGCGGTTCATTTTCCTGCGCTGCTGGGTAGATTCAAGCCATTTGGTAGTGGCATTTCGAATTGGCTGGCGAAGACAGTTGATTGTGCCCAGCGCAAGGTGACTTCAAGTTCGGACTGGAATTTCTCCGCGACAGCTTCAGTTTGGCGCTGAATGGCTTGGTCATCGACCGATTTTCCGCTCTTGGAATGCTGTTGGAAAACGGGCCCCGTCAGAACTTGTCCGAGTTGTGTGTCCGAGAGTGGTATATCGAAGAACTTAAACGTTTCGCTAAGTGCTGTGTCTCGATAGGTGGCAAATGCATCGCTGGTGAGTGTGCATATTTGACCGCGAGGTGCATTGTTCAAGATCTTCATGAATAGGCTCATTTGCTGCTGCCAGACAAGTGTTGCGATTTGAAGGTCTGTTTGTAAGAGGGCCTGCCGGGGATCTATTTTCCCGAGTTCCTGGGAGTCGGACATGAGGCGTATGTAGAGTTGCCGCGTAAAAGCTCGCCCTTGTTCACCATACTTTAGGATTGAGATCAGGTGGCTCCGCAGGTCGGAATACATCAGTAGAATCTTCGCTCCAGTCTCTGCAACATAGGGTAAGAGATTGTTGGCGAAGTTGGTTGGCTTGATGATGGTCTTCTCACTATTCTCCACGAGCCCATTTATGAGTCTCAGCATTGCTGGAAGAGCTGTGCGGACTTTGTCGGGCTCGCGTAAAGATTGTGTGTAGCGGATCGACTCGGCCAGGGACAGGAGGATCGACGGTTCCTTTAGAGTGAAACATATTCCGTCGACGTGCAGCGCCTGCGCCATCAGCGTTGAGCGACAGAATGAGGTATGGAATATGAAGCCAATTTTGTCAGTGTGTACGCCTTCTGCGAGTGATTTTAGTTCGTCGAAGGAAAAAGATGCCTGGATTTTTTCTGGGGACCGAGAAGTCATGCGCTGGTCTAAGAACGAGCTTTCAGAGAGCAGTTGTCGGTTCACACGGTAGCAATCTAGTAGGCCTCGATCTGAGTAGATGGCGTCAGGGAACCACTCCGGTGAGGCAAGTAATTGCGAGAGCGTCATCATGTGGTACAGATTCTCCGAAATTATTAGCTTGATATTGCCCGCGGATTCAACTCGTAAGTGCAACTCAACAGTTCGGTATGGAAAACAAGCTGCGGTAGCATCGTGGCCCTTCGTTCCGGCAAGAATGAGAAGCACAGATGAGAGTCTACACTCAGCTTGCCCAAGAGCAACAATACCAAATTTACGTCCTGATGAAAGCCGAGCATAGCCAAGTTGAGATTGCCGCGTTCGTAGGCGTAGATAAATCTACGATCAGCCGCGAGGTGCGCCGCAACCGTGGTTTGCGGGGCTATCGGCCACAGCCGGCCCATCAGTTAGCGCTGCATCGACGTCAGGACAAGGCGCAGCCGCGCATTATGCCTGGTCACTGGCGCCTGATTGAGCGCGTGCTGCGCGAGGACTGGAGTCCTGAACAGATCAGTCTCGGGCTGGCGGAAGAAGGCCATCTCGCCATCAGCCACGAGTGGATTTATCAGTACATCCTCCAGAACAAGGCCCAGAGCGGTGATCTGTACCGACATCTTCGCTGTCAAAAGCAGCGCAAGAAACGATACGGCAGTTACGAGCGGCGTGGTCAGTTGCGCAACCGGGTCTCCATTGATGAACGTCAGGCCATCGTAGAAAGCCGTACCCGCCTGGGCGATTGGGAACTCGACATCGTCATCGGCAAAGGTCACAAACAGGCCTTAGCCTCGCTGACTGAGCGCGCGTCGTGGCTGGCGTTGTTCGCCAAAGTCCCCAACAAGGGTGCCGAAGGTGTTAAACAGGCTGTTCTGAAACTGTGCTGGCACCGCTATCTGACCAGGTTCATACACTGACTTCAGGCAACGGCAAAGAGTTTGCGCACCATGAAGCCATCGCTGAGGCACTGGATGCTGACTTCAACTTCGCGCATCTGTATGCGTCTTGGGAGTGCGGATTGAATGAAAACACGAACGGCCCTATCCATCAGTATTTCCCCAAGGGCTATGACTTCGCTACCATCACGCAGAGAGATATTCAGAAGGCGATGGATAAGATAGAATAGCATCATCATTTACCCGTCTACGATGGGCTGCCTGAGAGAATAATTAATAATTTAATGTCCCTGAATATCGTAGTTGGGGAGGGTTATTGGTGAAAAATAGTAAATTCATTCACCAAGCAATGGCTCAACTTGAGGGCGGTGATATTGAACAAGCCGTGGCGATAGCCGCAAGCTTGCTCATTAACATGCCTGAGAATCCGGACGCGCATTATATATTGGCGCATGCCAACAGCTTACAAGGCAACCTAGAACTTGCTTACTCGCATATTAATCATGCGATAATAAAGTGACCCTGAGCGGGCAATATTTCAAAATACATTAGGCAAACTGGCGCTGATGGGATGGCATCTCGATACAGCAGTACAAGCCTTTCAAAAAGCAGTGCAGCTTGATTCGGAATATTTCGAAGCATTTATTAATCTTGGCTTTGCCTACGGAAAGCTGGGCCAGCCGAAATATGCAGTCTGTGCCTATGAGCAGGCGCTGCGAATCACCCCAGATTCTGCACAAACACATGCCGATATGGGATTCATGCTTACGAAGTTGGGTCAGCTGCAGGATGCCCAGATGAGTTTGGAAACAGCACTTCGACTTAACCCTGAGCTGGCACAAGCCTATTCGGATTTGAGTCTTGTTCACCAGCGACGGGGAGATCTCTATGCTGCTGAGACAAATTTGAGGCAGGCACTTGTTTTAATGCCGAGTGATGCAGCTGTTCATAGTAATTTACTATTTCTACAAGCCTCCAAGGCTGAGTTGCCACCTAGGAATATGCTGGCAGAGCAACGCTACTGGGACAAAATGCACGGTGCCCCTAAAAGTGAGCGGTTTCCCCTGCCGGCTGTATACGATGGCAGCGAACGTCGCCTTAGAGTCGGTTACGTATCGGGTGACTTTAGAAATCATCCCGTTGGCTATTTTTTTGAATTGCTGCTACAGGGTCATGACCCAAGCAGGGTCGAAGTATTCTGTTACGCAACCCATCCCGCGCATTTATCAGATGACAAGACCCGTCGTTTTGCGGCTGTGGCAGAGCATTGGAAATCGGTAGGAGGAATGAATGGACGGGAGCTGGCGAAGTGTATACGCGGCGACCGGATAGACGTCCTTGTTGACTTAGCAGGGCACTCCGCGTTTGGCGCACTACAAGCATTTTCCTATAAACCCGCACCTATACAGGCTACGTATTTAGGTTACATAGGTGCTACCGGCCTAGAGACTATGGATTACTGGATTAGCGATCCGGTGCTTCATCCGCAAGATACCCTTGAAGAAACGCAAGAGGAAATATACAGACTGCCGCGCTGTTGGGTCTGTTATCAGGCCCCCAAAGAGGCGCCGCCAGTTTCGTCTTGCCCAAATTCTGGAACTAACGTGGTATTTGGGTCCTTCAGTAATCTCTCAAAATTGAACAGTAAAGTTTTTAAGGCGTGGTCTGAAATCCTCCATGCGCTGCCTGCAAGTAAATTATTATTAATGAGTCGTCCACTGCATGACTCTAAAATAAGAGATTCACTATTGAGTGAATTTTCACAGTTAGGGATACCAAGCGATCGAATTATTACTCAGCAAGGCAAGTCATTGTCAAATTATTTAGCGACCTATTCTGAAGTCGATATCGTACTGGATACATTTCCCCGTACCGGTGGCACCACCACTGCTGAAGCGCTGTGGATGGGGGTACCTGTCATTACACTTGCAGGACAAAGATACGCCGAGCGGATAAGTGCAAGTAAACTTACCGCCGTTGGCCTTGAAGAATTCATATCTACCGATAAAGCGGCTTATATTGCCAAAGCCATTGGCCTAGCCCATAACCCTGAACGACGCAAAAACATCCGTGCCGAGCTACGGGATAGAATGGCGGCATCTCCTCTGTGCGATGGAAAGGCTTTGGCGCATGCGATGGAAAACGCATATAGGGATATGTATGCTCGCTTAATCTGCCGATAAAGGCATATTTACATACCCTTCAAACTGGCCTGTTTGGATGCTGTGTTCTATCCATTTGTCTTTAATCGATACCCTTGATCCTCAAATTAAAAACCGTGGTCTGCCCTATTGCTTACTAAGGCCGCACAAGGCGGCCAATGTGTTTTTCTGCTACAGCAAGTTTTTCCTCTGCGGCACTGCTTATCCCTGCAGGCGCATTTGCCTTAAAAAAGCCAACCAACTCGATAAGCCCTACTGGGTATTCGCCATGCTGCCG
>JBGSOE010000371.1:0-4362 GCA_041739295.1 Thiohalobacterales bacterium
ATTTCCTGCAGTCGGTCTGCAATATCATCGTGGAAGGCGGCGAATATCGGATGGCCTGGGTCGGTCTGGCGGAACAGGATCGGCGCCGCTCTGTGCGACCCGTTGCTGCAGCGGGGATTGCCCTGGAAGCACTGGCTGAAAGGGTTATCACCTGGGCCGACGATGCGCACGGACAAGGCCCGACCGGGCGTGCCATCCGATTGGCTGAGCCTGCCATCATGCGCGAGCCTTCTGAAAAATCCTACGAACCCTGGCGTGAGTATGCGGAGGAATATGGTTACGCGTCATCTGTCGCGCTGCCGATTCGCAGAGGCTCGGATGTTGTTGGCGCGCTGAATATCTATGCCCGCGAACCCGATGCCTTTGATCAGGACGAATTGAGTTTGCTCGTCAATCTCGCTGACGATCTCTCCTTTGGTTTGGATGTGCAGCATAAGGAGAGGGAAATAGGCGCCCTGACTTTGCGCAACGATGCTATTTTGCGGGCCGTGCGTGAAGGTTTCTGGGTGTTGTCACTGAGCGATAGGATTGTGGAAGTTAATGAGGCCTATTGCGTGTTGTCGGGTTATACGCCTCAGGAATTACAGAGGATGTCGGCGGCAGAGTTGACTGACGAAGCCTATAGAGTTGAGATGACGGAGCATCTTGGTGTTGTGAAGCAAAAAGGGTATGACTGCTTCGAAACCCGATTAATAAACAAACGCGGTGGGTTTATTGATGTTGAACTCAGCGCGACCTTAGCTGGCGCGGATGAGGATTCCTTCGTGTTTGCCTTTTTGCGGGATATATCTTCACGCAAACGCGCTGAAAAAGACCTGTTGGAGAGCGAGACTAAATTCAGAGCCTTGTTTGAGGTTGCTAATGACGCCATATTCCTTATGCAAGACGATCTATTTGTGGATTGTAATGAGCGGACATTGGCAATGTTCGGATGTTCTCGTGAGCAAATCATCGATCAACCACCTTATAGGTTCTCGCCCGAATACCAGCCTGATGGCCGTGCTTCTAAAGATAAGGCTCGCGACCTTATTGCGCAGGCGTTTTCCGGCGAGCCGATGTTCTTTGAATGGACGCATTGCCGCTATGACGGGCAAATCTTCGATGCTGAAGTGTCCTTGAATCGTGTACGTATTTCAGGTGAAACCTTTCTGCAAGCGATCGTCCGGGATATTACCGACCGCAAGGTCGCTGAACGAGCGCTAGCAGATGCACATCACTATCTGGAGGCGTTGTATCAAGTGTCTCCAGATATGATCTTCCTGCATGCTGCGGATGGGCGCCTGGTAGATGTAAATCAGAATGCCTTGAGCCGATATGGCTATACGCGTGAGGAAATGCTCAATCTCGGTGCTGGTGATTTATCTGCGCCTAGGCACACGAAAATTCAAGTTGAGCAGATGTTGAAGATGGCTCTTGCGGGTGAAGCGGTCGATTTTGAATGGGTTGCGCGCCATAAAAACGGTAGCGAATTTCCGGTGGAAATACGTTTGCGGAGGCTGGCAGAAGTGGCTTCGCCTCTGCAGGCCGCCCTCGTGGCTATGGTCAGAGATATGTCGACCGTGAGGCGTGTTGAGGCGCAGTTGCGGGCTATCCTGGACTTCTCCCCCGCATTGATTTGCACAAAGGACCTCAAGGGTCGATTGACAATGGCGAGCCGTCAGTTGGAGGTTCTGTCGAAAGTGGATGGCGCCGGATTGATCGGAAGGAGTCTTGATGAGCTGTTTCCACGAGACGTTGCCGATGCAGCATGGGCGCTAGATCAGAAGGCAATTGTTTCAGGTCAACCTATTCTGTCTGAAGAAACGCTGCGGCATATGGATGGATCGGAGCATGTCTATCTTGCAGTAAGATTCCCTTTATTCGACAGTGCGTCGGACAAGCCGTTCGCGGTGGGCTTGATCGCTACGGATATAACAACGCGCAAAAATGATGAAATAATCCTCAAGCAAGAGCGAGATTTCTCAGAGGCGATATTCAATACAATTGGGTCAGTTGTGGTCGTAATAGATCGAGGTGGGTCGATAGTGCGTTTCAATGAGGCTGCACAACGATTAACCGGCTATTCGGAAGGTGAAATACTGGGTAGGCGTGTTTGGGACGACTTGCTGGTCCCTGAGCAAATAGAGTCTGTGAGGGCTGTATTCGAGGATCTGACGGCAGGCAATTTTGCGAATCAACATGTCAATTATTGGGTGACGAAGGCTGGTGATAGAAGGCTTCTGGATTGGAACAACACAATTTTAACGGATGGCCGCGGCAGTGTTGAGTACATTATCGCGACGGGCATTGATATTACGGACAAACTGCTCGCGCAGGAAGATTTGGCTAAGGTTGAGACGCAATGGAACCATGCTATCGATTTCTTTGCCGATCCACTGTACTTCGTCGATTTGCAGGATAAAGTGATACGTGCGAATGCGGCATTTTATAAGCTGACGGGTCTAAGTCCCGAGCAGGCGATAGGCAGGAATATTGTCGACATTATGCATCCTCAGGGCGAAACGGTGCCTTGCCCTGTATGCGCCGCGCGCCGGGCGCGCCAAGATGCGTTTATCGTGATGGAGGCAGATCACCCGGATAACCCAATCAAGAAACCGATAGAAATTGCGGTGCGTATGATTCGTGCGCAGGCGGAGGCGGAGCCTACCGGTATTCTTTTGAGCCTGCGTGATTTGACGCAGCAACGGAAAATCGAAGAGGAGATACGCCGGCATCGGGATCACCTCGAAGAGCTGGTTAAAGAGCGCACGCAGGAACTAGAGGAGGTAAACCGTGAATTGGAGGCATTCAGTTATTCGGTTTCACATGATCTGCGTGCGCCCTTGCGTAGTGTTGATGGGTTTAGTCAGGTACTCGCTGAGGAGTACGCTGATTGTTTGGACGAGCGGGGGCGTGATTACCTGAAACGGGTCCGGGCTTCTAGCCAGCGCATGGGATACTTGATTGATGACTTGCTGATGTTGTCGCGCGTTAATCGCCAAGACCTGCATCGCCAGCCCGTCGATTTGGAGCGTCTGGCGCATACCATGTTGGATGCGCTGCATGGCAGGGACCCGGAACGAAAGGTTGATTTTGATGTTCAGGATGGGATGCGCGCGGATGTTGATTTGCGCCTTATCAAAATAGTCTTTGAGAATTTGTTGGGCAATGCCTGGAAATTTACCGGCAAAGAATCAATCTCTGAGATCAAGTTCGGTAAATGTCTGGACCAGGGCCAGGAAGTTTTCTTTATTAAGGATAATGGTGTCGGGTTCGACATGGCATTTGCCGATCGGATGTTTGACGCGTTTCAGCGGCTGCATACCGACCAGGAGTTTGAAGGAACCGGGGTGGGCCTGGCGACCGTGCAGCGGATAGTCCACCGCCATGGTGGGCGTATTTATGCACGCAGTGAGCCGGGTAAAGGCGCGACATTTTATTTCACCTTCCCGGCGGCCTGAAGCACACAGAATTACTTCCATCATTAAAATGGGCGGGCAATCATCGGCGTGTTGCTATGGCGCCTTTGTTGCGGCCAGTAGAGCTCATATTGCCATGATTTTATTGAAGCTTGGCCGCGAGATTATCGTTTGCAAATCCCTCATTATTGATGTCGGCCGCCAGCTTCGTGACGACGATAACCCTATTTTGGGGCTGGCCAGAAAAAACAGTTGACGACTCGAAAGTCGGACGTATAATGCCGCCTCTCGTTGACCGGCAGCTACCTGAAAGCGATGTACAGAAGGTGGCTGCGAAGGGGTTGACGAGGTGGAGACCCTCTGTATAATGGATCTTCTTTGTCGGGCAAAGCTCTCGACAAGCTCTTTAACAATCAGATCAGGAAACTTGTGTGGGCGCTCACGTCGAAGAGTTGCGATGCAAATCGTATTTCGATGAAGAGCGTCTATGTAGTAATACCTAGACAGTAATTCATCGAGCCAAGATTTGTCGCCTTAAGCGACTATTGTGATTGAACTGAAGAGTTTGATCCTGGCTCAGATTGAACGCTGGCGGCATGCCTAACACATGCAAGTCGAACGGTAACAGGCCTTCGGGCGCTGACGAGTGGCGGACGGGTGAGTAATACGTAGGAATCTGCCCAGTAGCGGGGGACAACTTAGGGAAACTTAAGCTAATACCGCATACGCCCTACGGGGGAAAGCAGGGGATCTTCGGACCTTGCACTATTGGATGAGCCTACGTCGGATTAGCTTGTTGGTGGGGTAATGGCCTACCAAGGCGACGATCCGTAGCTGGTCTGAGAGGACGATCAGCCACACTGGGACTGAGACACGGCCCAGACTCCTACGGGAGGCAGCAGTGGGGAATATTGGACAATGGGGGCAACCCTGATCCAGCAATGCCGCGTGTGTGAAGAAGGCC
>JBGSOE010000378.1:0-10685 GCA_041739295.1 Thiohalobacterales bacterium
AGAACGCCAAGAAGGATTTTTGTAAAGGCTTTTTCTTTTACATGAGTTTTACTTGGCGTCCTTGGCGTCTTGGCGGTTCCAAAATTCTTGGTGTCCTTGGCGTCTTGGCGGTTCAAAATTCTTGGCGTCGGCACCATTGGCGTCTCGACGGTTCAAACAAACGGATTCTGACTAAGCATGGCTGAGCCCTACGCAATTAAAATGCCCCAGCTCTCGGATACGATGACCGAGGGTGTTGTTGTCACCTGGGAAAAGCAGGTCGGCGACAAGATCAAACGTGGTGACATTGTCGCGACGGTCGAAACCGACAAGGCGGTGATGGACGTCGAGGTATTCCGCGACGGCTATCTGTCCGGACCCATTGCGGCAATCGATTCTACCGTTGCCGTTGGTGATGCGGTCGGTTACATCGTAGCGTCTAGTGATGAAGTTTCTAGGGACGAGGCGCTAGGGCCGAGGAGTAGTCAGGACCAAGTAACCGCAT
This sequence comes from Thiohalobacterales bacterium, assembly GCA_041739295.1. Taxonomy (GTDB): domain Bacteria; phylum Pseudomonadota; class Gammaproteobacteria; order Thiohalobacterales; family Thiohalobacteraceae; genus JAHJQQ01. Next base: position 485 of record JBGSOE010000378.1, read on the forward strand.
CAAAGGAAACTTCTAGCCTAGAACCTAGCACCTCGTCCCTAGAACCTGATGGCATACAAGCGCCGCCCGGCGCGCTGTATACCATTTCCATGCCGCAACTCTCCGACACCATGACTGAAGGTGTCGTGGTGACCTGGGAAAAACAGCCCGGCGACAAGATCACCCGCGGTACCATCGTGGCGACAGTCGAAACCGACAAAGCGGTGATGGACGTCGAAGTCTTCAAAGAAGGTTTCCTGTCCGGCCCGATTGCGCCCATCGATAGCATGGTCGCCGTGGGTGCGGCGATGGCCTATCTCGTCGGCTCTGCCGATGAAGTCTCCAGGGCCGAGGCGCTAGGGACGAGAGCTGCGCACCAAACGCCCGCCACGACCGAACCAAAGCATTCCCTAGAGCCTAGCACCTCGGCCCTAGCACCTACTGTGAGGTCTGGTGGTACTCCCGCCGCGCGTCCGCAAGGTCGTGCCGCAACACCGTTCGCCCGCAAACTCGCCGGCCAGCAGGGCGTGGATCTCAACACCGTTGCTGGCAGTGGCCCGATGGGCATAATCGTTGCCAGTGATGTCGCCAATGCGCGTCCGGCTGCTGCCGCCGCCGGCGGTTTCCCGCAGGTTGACGTGCCGGGCAATGGTCGACCGATGAGCAAGCTCGAAGCGGCCATCAGCAAGTCGATGACCGATTCGCTGTCCATGCCGACCTTCCATGTGACAAGTCACATCAAGATCGCCGCGCTCATCAAGGCCTCGAAAGCGGCCGGCGTCTCGGTGACCGTGGCGATTGCCAAGGCCTGTGCCGAGGCGATGAAGAAATATCCGAAAATGAACTGGTGTTATCAGCCGACGGATAAATTGGTTGAGCGTTCCAGTGTTGATATCGGCATGGCCGTGTCCGCCGATGGCGGTGGTTTGGTTGTGCCGATCCTCAAAGGCTGCGAGTCGCGTGAACTATCCGAGCTGAATGACGATTGGAAGGATCTCGTCGAGCGTGCGCGCAAGCGCCGTCTGAAACCGGAGGAATACACCGGTTCGACCTTCCAGATTTCCAACATGGGCATGTTCGGCGTCAGTCACTTCGATGCGATTGCCACACCGGGTATTGCCGCGATCCTGGCGATCTCCGCCAATAGCGAGCAGGGGAGTCCGTTCACCATTACTGCCGATCATCGCGTGGTGAATGGTGCCGAGGTCGCCATGTATCTGGGCGATCTCAAGCAGATTATCGAACAGCCCGAGTCGTGGATGGGGCCAATAGGCCCGGCGATCCCCGCCGGTGACTGGGATTACGATGTCGTCGTCATCGGCGGTGGTCCCGGCGGTGAAGATTGCGCGCGCGATCTGGTCGGTCATGGCTTGAAGGTCGCGATGATCAACGATTCACCCTTCCCCGGTGGTGAATGCCTGTGGCGTGGTTGCATTCCCTCCAAGGCTTGGCGTGCCGCGGCGGATCGCATCCGTGATCGCGCGCATGATGAATATCTCGGCGTGACCGGCACCAACAAGGGCAAGCTGGAGTGGAGCAAACTGGAAGCGCATCGCCGTAACGTGTTGGAGACGCGCGGCGACATGGCGCTAAAGACCGACAAGGGTGTAAAGATCGATTACATTCAGGGCTTCGGCAGCCTGGTCGACGACCATCATGCCTTGATCGATGTGTCCGGTAATCAGAACGATCCGCATACGCGCGCCGAGCCCGGCAAAAAACCGAACGGCAAGACCGTCAGCTTTGGTTGCGCGGTGATCGCCACCGGCGCGCCGCCGTTCGTGCCGCCGATTGATGGTGCGCTGGATGGTTTGAAATCCGGTAGCGTGTTGACCTCGGATACCGTGTGGGCCTTGAAGACACCGCCGAAGAAACTCATCGTTGTCGGTGGCGGTGCCATCGGTGTCGAGATGGCGCAGATCTTCCAGGACTTCGGTGCCGAAGTAACGCTGCTCGAAGCTCAAGAGCGCATCCTTGCCGAGGTCGAGCCGGAAATCGCCAAGAACCTTGCCGCGATTTTGAATGACGATCCGAATCTTTCCGTGCACACCAGCGTCAAGCTTGCCAAAATCAGCGGCAAGCCGGGTGCGGTCACCGCGCAATACACCGATGCCGAGGGCAAGTCGCACACGCTGAAAGCCGATTACGTGATCATGGCCACCGGCAAGCGTCCGGTGCTCGATGGCTTGGGTTTGGATAAGGCCAATGTCGCGAATGAACGTTCCATCATCAAGACCGATGCGCGTTGCCGCACCAATGTGCCGCATATATTCGCCATCGGCGATGTGATCGGCGGATTGATGCTCGCGCACACTGCGGCACAGCAGGGCCGTATTGCCGCCGCGACGATTCTGGGTGAAGACATGAAATACAACCAGGATCTGGATTGCGGTGTGATCTTTACGCGTCCGGAAGCCGCCTTTGTTGGATTGTCTGTCGAACAGGCCAAGGCCAAAGGCATAGATGCGGTGGAAGCCAAAGTACCGATGAGCATCGACGCCAAAGCGATGATCAATCACGAGACGCACGGCATGATCAAACTGGTAGCGGATAAAGCGACGCAGCGCGTCATCGGCGTGCACTTCCTGGCCGATCACGCGGATACGCTGATCGGTGAAGCGGTAATGATGGTGTCAGCCGGTATGACCCTGACGCAGGTAGGTAACGCGATCCACCCGCACCCGACACAGACGGAACTGTTCGGCGAACTGGCGCGGCGCTTGGCGTCGCGGTTGCGACGTTCGGCGAAGGTCAAAGGGCATTAGCCTCCATCTTCAAAATGGCCACGAAATCCACTAAATCCACGGAACGATGAATAATCGGATCACGAAATGTCGTTCGTGGGTTTAGTGGGTTTCGTGGCAAATCCGGTTTCCCTGTATAGAGGTTTGATCGCATGTCGAACGTAAACAAAGTCGTGCTTGCTTATTCAGGCGGTCTCGATACCTCCATCATTCTCAAGTGGCTGCAGGATACCTACAGCTGCGAAGTCGTGACCTTCACCGCGGACATCGGGCAGGGTGAAGAAGTCGAGCCGGCGCGTGCCAAGGCCAAGGCAATGGGCGTTAAGGAAATCTATATCGAAGATCTGCGCGAGGAATACGTGCGCGATTTCGTGTTCCCGATGTTCCGCGCCAATACAATTTATGAAGGTGAGTATCTGCTCGGCACTTCGATTGCGCGGCCGTTGATCGCCAAGCGCCTGGTGGAGATCGCCAACGAGACCGGCGCGGATGCTATTTCGCACGGTGCGACGGGCAAGGGTAACGATCAGGTGCGTTTCGAGTTGGGTGCCTATGCGCTCAAGCCGGATGTGAAGGTCATCGCGCCCTGGCGTGAATGGGATCTGACCTCGCGTGAGACCTTGATGGCCTATGCCAAGGAACACAACATCCCGGTTGATTATGCCAAAGCGGGCAAGAAATCGCCGTATTCCATGGATGCCAACCTGCTGCATATCTCTTATGAAGGTGGCGTGCTGGAAGATCCCTGGTGCGAACCGGAAGACGATATGTGGCGCTGGTCGGTGTCTCCGGAAAAGGCGCCCGACACACCGACCTATGTCGAGATCGAATTCAAGCGTGGTGATGTCGTTGCCATCGACGGAAAGGCGATGAGCCCGGCAACGGTGCTGGAACTGCTTAACAAACTCGGCGGAGCCAACGGCATCGGCCGTGATGATATCGTCGAGAACCGTTATGTCGGCATGAAATCACGTGGCGCCTACGAGACACCCGGCGGTACCATCCTGCTCAAGGCGCACCGCGCCATTGAGTCGTTGACGCTGGATCGCGAAGTCGCGCATCTCAAAGACGAACTCATGCCGCGCTATGCCAGCCTGATCTACAACGGCTACTGGTGGAGCCCGGAACGTAAGATGCTGCAGACCATGATCGACGCCTCGCAGGAAACCGTGAACGGTCTGGTGCGCATGAAGCTCTATAAAGGCAACGTCTATGTGGCCGGCCGCAAATCAGACAGCGACAGTCTGTTCGATGAAAAGATCGCCACCTTTGAAGATGATGCCGGTGCCTACAATCAAAAAGACGCCGAGGGCTTCATTAAGCTTAATGCGCTACGTATGCGCATTGCCGCCCGTAAGCGGAAACCTTGACTCACGCTGCCGCGCTGGAACAGACATGGCAGGGACGCAAATAAAGATAGGATTGGAATCTGAATGCCCGTACCTGTAGATAGGACGGCAACAGAGCGTCCTGACGTCCAACTCGGAAGTGAGGATATAGTGCAGTCGCGTATGCTCGATCAGCGGCTGCGGCATGCGCAAATCCAGTTAGTCTACCGGCAAGCCGGACCGACACTGACCGCTGCATTGGCGGCCATTGCCCTCTATGTCTATGTGCTTTACGGCATCGTGTCACCGCAATGGTTGGGTTTGTGGGTGTCAGCGAGCATCCTGCTCTATAGCCTGCGATTTATGCTCGTGCGTTCTTATGCGCGCGCAACACCCACCATCCAGCAATCCCGACCCTGGGAAAAGTGGTATTTGGCAGGCACGTTTCTCAGCGGCCTGTTATGGGGCATTTCCGTTACGCTGTTGCCGCCACAGGATTCCATCGCGCATCAGGCCTTTCTAATCGTAGGGGTTACCGGGCTTTGTGCCGGTAGCACCGTCAGCTACGCGGCCTTGCGTGGTGTGCCGCAAGCCTTTATTTTTCCCGCGCTGTTGCCGTTCGGTCTGCAGCTCATCGTTACGGGTAGCCATCTGCAGCAGGTGATGGGCATGGTCGTGATCATGTTCATGCTGGTGCTATTGGTTTCTGCATTTACGATGCATCAATCTATTCAACGCACGCTGCGTCTAAGTCTGGAGAACGAGGCGCTGGCGGAAACGCTGCGTCAGGCCAAGGAAGAAGCGGAGTCACTGAATCGTGATCTGCGCGCAGAAGTGGATGAGCGCCGGCATGCCGAGTTGCGTATCCGCGCCTCGCGCCAGGAACTCTCGCGTATCCTCGATAACATTCAAGACACCTATTTTCGTACTGACCGGGACGGTCGGATATTGCAGATGTCTCCCTCCGTCACAAAGTTGTTGGGCTACGGAAAAGATGAGCTTATCGGCCGCCATCTGGATTGCGTGTTTGCGGATAGTCAGAATGTCAGTGAATTCATGCTGGCGCTGGCAGACAGTGACGGCATGCTGCACGGTTATGAACTGCGACTGATTCGAAAAGACGGCACCACTATCTGGGTGTCGAAGAATGCACAGTATTACCGCGACGAAACCGGCGAGGTTGCGGGTGTCGAGGGTACCGCCCGTGACATCACCAATCTTAAAGAAGCCGAGGCGGCGCTGCGAGCTGAGAAAGAGCGGGCCTTGGTGACGCTGGAATCCATTGGTGATGGTGTTATTGCCACCGATGCCGCCGGCTATGTCGAATACCTGAACCCAGTCGCGGAACAGTTGACGGGCTGGCAGGCCCGGGATGCGTTGGCCAAGCCGCTGACAGAAATCTTCCATGTTGTGGATGAAGACACTCGGCAGTTGGTGGAAGATCCAGTGCGCGCCTGTTTACGTGGCCGCAATACCTATCGCATCCCTGGCCACCCGATCCTGCTGGCGACCGGTAATGACAGTGAGCATTCCATCGAAGCCAACACGGCCCCCATTCTTGATGAACAGCGCAGAGTAACCGGCACGGTATTGGTGTTTCATGATGTGACCGAGCTGCGTGGGCTGGCGCGGGATATGACATATCAGGCCTCGCACGACATGCTCACCGGGCTGGTCAACCGGCGTGAATTCGAGATCCGCACCGTACAGGCGATTGAGGCGGCAAAGCGCGAGGGTCTGCAGCATGCCTTGTGCTATCTCGATCTGGATCAATTCAAAGTCGTTAACGATACCGGTGGGCATATCGCCGGTGATGAATTACTCAAGCAGCTGGCCGCCGTTCTGCAGGCGCGTATTCGTGATAGCGATACCCTGGCACGGCTGGGTGGTGATGAGTTCGGCGTATTGCTCGAGGCCTGTCCGCTGAGCAAGGCTAAGGAGATTGCCGAGGACCTGCGTGGCGTCATCAAGGCGGAGCGCTTCGAATGGCAGGGACACAGTTTTGAAATCGGTGTCTCCATCGGCCTGGTGGCCATAACCGCGGACAGCGGTGATCTTGCCGATATCCTCAGCGCGGCGGATGCAGCCTGTTATGTCGCCAAGGAGCAGGGGCGTAACCGTACCCATGTGTTCGATGCCGAGGATACTGCACTGGTGCAGCATCACAGTCATATGCAATGGGTGCAACGGCTACAAAAGGCGCTGGAGAACGGCAGCTTTGAACTCTATTGCCAGCGCGTACAGGCCGTCGCCGATAGCGTGACCGGTATGCGCTACAACGAAATTCTGCTGCGCATGATGGAAGCGGGTGAAGAAATGATTGCGCCGGGCTTTTTTATCCCGGCGGCCGAGCGTTATCACCTGATGCCGGCCATCGACCGCTGGGTGGTGCATGAGGCGTTGCGGCGACTCTCCGGAAAACAAATCTGGCAGACAGGTGAATGCTATGCCATCAACCTGTCCGGTCAATCGCTCGGTGACGAGAACTTACTGGAATTTGTTACCTCTGAGCTGGACAGTTCCGGAGTCTCAGCAGAACGCATCTGCTTCGAGATCACCGAAACCGCGGCAGTCGCCAATCTGCGCAGCGCCCAGCGTTTCATCGCCGCCCTGCGCAAGCGCGGCTGCGTGTTCGCGCTGGACGATTTCGGTAGCGGCCTGAGTTCGTTTGCCTACCTCAAGCGTCTGCCAGTGGACTATCTGAAAATAGACGGGCGTTTTGTCAAAGACATGCTGACCGATCCAATCGATCATGCCATGGTCGATTCCATCAACCAGCTTGGGCATGTCGTTGGTGTGCAGACGATTGCCGAGTCCGTCGAGAACAAGGCTATCCTGGATCGGCTGGAACTTCTTGGTGTCGATTATGCGCAGGGCTTCCATGTTCATCGCCCAGAGCCATTGGACATGTTTATCTGAAAATTGGCGTCAGGAATATCCAGGTCAGGAAGGTCGCCAAGTAAACATGGTTTGAACCGCAGAGGCGGAGAGGCGCAAAGAAATAATTAAGGGGCCTCTGAATAATTAATAATCCGTCATTCCGGCGGATGCCGGAATCCATGTGATTCAAGGAAACTGGATTCCGGCATCCGCCGGAATGACGGTTTACTAATTATTTCTTTGCGCCTCTGCGCCTTTGCGGTTCGATAAAGACCTTTCACCACATGAACCCGATTTCCACATAAGGAGGAAACCACCATGCGGATACTGCACACCATGCTGCGGACCGGAAATCTGGAACGCTCCATCCAGTTCTATACCGATATCCTGGGTATGAAGCTGCTGCGCCAGAAGGAATACCCGGATGGCAAGTTCACGCTGGCCTTCATCGGCTATGGCGATGAAAAGGACAATACCGTCATCGAGCTGACCTACAACTGGGGCGTAGACAAGTACGACATCGGCAAAGGCTACGGCCACATCGCCATTGAAGTGGATGACGTGTATAAAGCCGCCGATGAAATCAAACAGCGCGGCGGCAAGATTCTGCGCGAGGCCGGTCCGATGAATGCCGGTACCACCATCATCGCCTTCGTCGAAGACCCGGACGGCTATTCGATCGAGCTGATCGGTAAGAAACACTAATCCAGCGGACTTCGGACACCTAAGCCGCCTTTGTTCAGCACATGCGTATAGATCATCGTTGTTCGAACATCTTTGTGGCCGAGCAGCTCTTGAACTGTGCGGATGTCATAGCCGTTATCAAGAAGATGTGTCGCGAAGCAGTGCCGCAGCGTATGTACCGATACTGTTGATGCCAGGCCTAGATCGCGTACCGCTTTTTTAATGCTGCGCTGTAGTGATTTCTCGTAGAAATGATGGCGCCGAATGATGCCGCTGCGAGGGTCTGTTGAGCGGTTCTGAGCGGGAAATACCCAGAACCATGGCCATTCCTTTCCAGCATTGGGATACTTGCGTTCCAGGGCATAGGGCAATTCAACGCCTGGTGATTGTTCGGCGCGGTCAAGATCAAACAACCGACGACTCAGCTCCAGCTGCCTTTGCAGTGGCGATATGAGCTTGCCCGGCAATATCGTTTTCCGATCCTTATCGCCTTTGCCCGCGCGAATCGTTATCTGCCGGTAACTGAAATCGACATCCTTGACACGCAGACGAGCGGCCTCCATCAGCCGCATACCCGTGCCATAGATCAGATAGGCGACCAGCTTATGGGTGCCCGTGAGCTGGCTTAGTAACGTGCGGACGGTTTCGCGCGGCAAGACAACCGGTAACCGCTTAGGGCGCTTGGCTCGGGTTACGCCATCAAGCCAGGCAGGCTCAATCCCCAGAACTTTCTTATACAAGAATAATAAAGCTGATAAGGCTTGATTTTGTGTGGATGCCGAGACATCCTTCTTGACAGCCAGATAAGTGAGAAACGCTGAAATCTCTTCCTCACCCATCTCGCGTGGATGGCGCTTACCATGAAAAAGAATATAGCGCCGGATCCATTGAAGGTAACTTTGCTCAGTTCGTAAACTGTAGTGGTGGACGCGCAATACATCGCGTACCTGATCCATCAGGCGTGGTGAGTTCATGTCTGCCTCCATGCAGAAATTTTAGTACCGCGAGCCCAATATTACGCCAGTATGTTATTGAGTAAAGGGGATTCAGCGGATTATCGGGTCCTAAAAGCTCCTTTTGAAAGGATGCATTTAGGCCCTCTAATTCTAGTTAGTGCCAATAAATTATATGAGCATGCAGCAATGATACCTTTACTAAGAATACTTGCGATTATTGCCTTGACCTACAACGCTTGGATAATTTTCAGAGTAATTGATGATTGGTCTGGTTTAGTTGCAGCAATTCTATCCGTGTTGCTATTTCCCATTTCCAACGTCGTAATGCCTTTCGTAATGTTGTTTATCCCTAGTGCTGTAGCAGGCCCTCTTTCTCTATGGCCAGCTATTTTTATTATTGTCTTTCTTAGCTGGCTAGCAAAAAAACTAAACGGTTCATTACTACTGAGGTAATCTATGCCATCAATAAGCACTAACAAATCGTCCAACTTGACCGGCGCAGAAAACGCGCCGTCAAGTTAACTCAATCGTTAGATTGCAAGAGCAAGGTCGCATGGATTCCTTCGTCTACTTTGTCGCAGCGATGTTTTTTGGGTTTATTGGGCTAGAGATCTGGCTAATAAGGAACTGGTCGGGTCTGTGGAAATTCATAGTCGCTCTGCCACTCCTTGCTCTTTTCGCGGTGGTTGGAAAAATTGTTTTCGATGTCCGTGAAAATCCAACGTCCCATAATCTCTGGCCGTTCGAAATAATAATTTGGTGCGGGTACGGACTCGGTGCGCTATTGCTAGTCGCTATATTAAAAACTGTTTTCACGGTCAGTAACCGTAACAAGGAGGGCCGCAAAAATGGGTAGAGCGTGCAATCTAACTACTGCACCAAGTGCGCCCCTTCGGGGCTGGGACCGCGCTTACAGCGCGGCCCCTTGTGCAAGCCGTTAGGTTTGCGCGAAGCAGTGGACCACATCCAATTTACTGAACAGGAGTTGAGGCTAAAGTCATGGCTCGGTCTTCCGTTTTGGATACTTACCATATTCTTGGCCCTGACTCTCGGAGATAACGCGTGGTGGCAATACTTAGGTATCCTTCTTGTTGGTTGGTATCTGTATACATTGCTGTACTGGAAGCTCTATCAACGACTAATGTTGACTCAGGTTCCTAAGCGCAAGGGAGCATTCTATGGCTTGCTCGTGGGGTATCAGCTCACATTGGTTTGCGTCGTCGCCATCCTGTTGGCGCAAACCTAACCACCGCATCGAGTGTGCGCCCGCAAAGCTGTGCGCGTAAAGTGTCCACGAAGGTGGTGCTAGTTCACGGCCGCTGGCGCAGGCCGTTAGGCCGACATCCGAACACGCGAGAGGAGAATCATGGGCAAAGTATTCGTCAACATTGGACTTAGCCTCGATGGCTACATGGCACCGGAAGGAATGACCATGGGCAAGCCTGAGTACAAAAACTGGGGCGCCAAGTGGGGTGCGTTGATGGCCTGGATCATCAATCAACAGCACTTCCGTGAGAAGCTCAACTTCGGCCCCGGCGGCGAGACTGGCCCAGTCAACGACATGGTTCGCCACACCTTCGAGCGCACCGGTGCCAACATCATGGGTAAGCGTATGTTCGACCAAGGCGAG
>JBGSOE010000387.1:0-7015 GCA_041739295.1 Thiohalobacterales bacterium
TGGGGAGAGGGTGGCGAAGTTCTCAAGTCGAGCATATCTATGTTATGCCATCATGTAATGCTCAATAGTAAATATGTTTGCACAAACTTAGTGCACCACTACACGCGGGGGGGGGGTTCTTAAACTACCCCTCTGATTCTGTTATTCATTGAACTCAATCAGCGCTCACAATCTACCAAATCGTTCGGATGTGAATATTGATCTATGTTAAGCATTTGTGCTTTTTGAGAGATGCGGGTGATCTGACAGATTTCGCCTGTGGTTCATGGGGCTGGTGATTGGCGCACGTTAGTCGGCGGCTAATTGCTTGATTTAGCGGCCCCTTATAAATATGTCATTCCGGCGGATGCCGGAACCCATGGTTTTCATGGTCCTGGTCACTGGCATACGCCAGAATCATGATGCATTTTTTAAGCAGAAATTCCCTCGTCAGATGAATGTTTGCGATGCAATAGACATAAATCAAAATGCATGCGTGTATACATCCAGACCCATACCTTTAACTGTATTATCAACGATAGAAGTGTCGGATTTAGGTTCGGCGCGGGTTGTTGTGTTGCGCGCTGATATGGGGGGTGTTGTAATGGATATGAAAACGTTCGCAGAGTTCTGGAAAGGCATGTTTTTTTTCGTTTCCACGGTAAGTGTGTGCGTTGTGATGTATTTAGTCGTGATCATATGGCAGCCGCTGTGGACGAATGGTTTTGCCAATTTCGGAGATATCTCGAAGTCGATCATACGTCTGGACAAGACAGCCAGGCCGGTGGCCGAAATGGCACCGCTAATGCTGGGTGAGATGGACCAGATGCGTGAATCAATGTTGAAAATGCAGCAGTCCATGGAAACCATGGAGCAGATCAATCCCACTGTAAAAGAAATGAATCTCACAATGAATCATATGACTTGGGTTATTGAGCAGCGTATGGGAGCGATAAACAGCGAGATGAATAGAATGGGAGACAATCTGTCACCTTCGGGCATGATGCCGTACAACTGGTGATCTGCGTGCTTAGTAAATTTAAGCAACCTCTGATTAATTCACTGAAGCGGCATCTACTGTATTGCAGTCGGGTTCAAAATCCGGGGCCGGGAAGCGGCAGACTACGTGTAAACTTCGCTCTTTACTCGGTGCTTCGCACCTTGCCCTTTGGGCCGCCCGCCCGCGCTTTGCATCTGCTCGCTTGATCAAATTACTTAAAGATTCTGTATACTGACTGTTGAATAGAGACTAAGGGAGCACGTCATGAAATCTGATTTTCGTCGCCATCATCCGATATCACTTTGGCAGCTGATTCTTATCGCCTCGTTGGCGGGCGGTTTGGCGGAAATCATCTGGGTCAGCCTGTATGCCTCTTTCACATCATTAACCGCTACGACTATCGCACGTGAAGTTACAGCGAGCCTGCTACCCGCATATGCCGCTGGCGTAACCGGCGTATGGCTCGGCATAGTTATCCATATGCTGCTTGCGGTCACACTCGGTCATACCTTTGCCTATGTGTTATGGAAGCCGTTTGTGCGTTCGCGTGGAATTGTAGCGACACTGGTGGTTTCGGTATTGGCGCTGGCATCGGTATGGGCCATAAACTTCTTCATTGTGCTGCCGGCCCTGAATCCCATGTTCATCACACTGATGCCTTATACGGTGACCTTCGCATCAAAGATACTGTTTGCACTGGCCATGGCGGTTACCCTTGCTTGGCCAGAATTGCGTATGACGGGGCAGAAAAGCGCGTCGGCGGTACGTATTGGATACTGAGCCTTGGCAGATACAAAATCCATGATGGCGTCACGCCGTCATCAAAGAGTAGCTATCTGTCAGCGAATGATGATGTTACGCATCTCACGGGAGTCGATGTGCTCCGACTTTATCCTAGGTTACTGATATAAATCGATTACCCCGGTCCAATCATAAAATTATCATAGGGCTCACGCTCGCGACATGAATTCCCCGGTCAGCGTATTTATCTTGATCAGTTCACCCGGCGTGAGATATTCCGGGACCTGTACCACCAGCCCTGTGCTTAGCGTCGCCGGTTTGCTGCGTGCCGAGGCGGAGGCGCCTTTCATGGCGGGGGAGCATTCGATGATTTCCATATTGACGGTGGCGGGTAATTCAATACCGAGTACGGTGTCGTCGGCAACCAGTGCTTGGATGCCGTCCAGACCATCGATGAGGTAGGGCAGGTCATCTTCCATGGAGGCATTGCTGAGCGTGTGTTGCTCGTAGGATTCTTTATCCATAAAGGTGCAGCCATCATTGTCGCGATAGAGGAACTGAACGGCGCGGCGTTCGAAGTCGACGGTGCTGATGACTTCGTCGCCCTTGAACCCGCGTTCGAATTTCTGGCGTGACACCACATCATAGCCCCGGGTCTTGTACAGGGTGTTGCCGCTGCGTGAGGAGGCGGTCTGCACATGGACATCTTTCACGAAAATATTGCGTCCCTCGATCTGCAGGACCAGGCCGCGTTTTAGATCACTGGCTTTCATGTGTTGCTCCGCTATGTATAGTGCGCCCGGACGCTGTGTCGGAGGGCGGCTCAACTATAGCAGGCAGTTGTATTGTGCGTAAGATTTTCGCACTGAGGTGCGCATTGGCATGCATGAAGAATTGTTATCCAAGCCTACGCGATGGCGCGCATGACAGAGGTAAGGTCAGAGACTGCAGCCTGAGCCACGGGGATAGCTGCGCTGAAACTTTTTCAGGGCTTTAATGAGTTGCGCTTTTGCGGGTTGTGCCTGAGTGAATATCTGGTTGGCTTTGTAGAATTCCAGAACACGCACATCGTGGATATCAGGTTTGATATATATCTGCGGTTGATGTTGCTTGAGCTTTTCCAACAGGATGTTCTGGGTCATGGTATGAAAGCTGTGAATCAGTACGCCCATGAAGGACATTGCACTGTGGTTGTTGGGGTCGGGATCTCCGCTGACATCAATGGCGACCACGATATCGCAGCTGTCCAGCAGCAACTCGTACGGTAACGGATCGGCCACACCACCATCTACGAGTTCGCGCCCGTTGAGTTCCACCGGCGGAAACAATCCTGGGAGGGCCATGCTCGCCTGCAATGCGGGCAGCAAAGGGCCGGACTTGAGTACTACAGATTCGCCGCTCCAGAGATCGGCTGACATAACCTGGAGTGGTATCTTGAGGTCGCTGAAGCGCTGTGTCTGCAGGGTCTCGCCAATGAAGCTGATGAAGTCGCTGCTGTCGAGTAGTCCTCCCGACGCGAATGTCGGGTCTAGAAAGTCCAGCCAGCGCAATGAATAGGGTAGTTGCACCTTGGGTTCCTTGGTGTCGGCGCCCGATGTGAACAGAAACTGCTCGATGAGTGCACGGATCTGAGTGCCCGAGTGACCTGCGGCATAGAGCGCACCGATGATAGCGCCGATACTGGTGCCGGCGATGCGGTGTGGCCGGATACCCAGTTCGTCGAGGGCTTCAAGCATAACGATATGCGCCAGCCCCTTTGCGCCGCCGCCGCCCAGGGCAAGACCGATACGCGGCCACAACGAGGGTTTGCTACAGCCAAACAGCAGGCTACTGGCCGCAAGGGTCAGGAAGGTACGGCGTGTCAGGCCAGTGTTAGATGAGGTATGCGAATGCGATGACATCTTGAAGCCGGGCTGTTCCGTTTCGCTATAGTCAGAATTTCTGCGGAGTGATCATGGTCTTCACCCTGCTGCACTACAAGTCTGTTGAGCATGATTTTCCGAGCGGTCGAGTGTAGTGGCATAATAATGCCATGTCCGACTCCGCCATGCTGGTTCAACCGCTTACCGAGGCACAATGCCATACGGTTATTCGTGCCACGCACGCCTGCGTGTTGCGCGCAGAACAGATTTTTCAACGGTCGTTTGGCGTCATTCAGGTACGCTTCGATCTCACGGGACGCTCGGCGGGTATGTATCGAGTGCAGCGTGGTACGCGGCTGATCCGTTACAACCCCTATATTTTCGCAAAGTATTTCGATGACGGTCTAATGCAGACGGTGCCGCATGAAGTGGCGCATTATGTGACGGATCTGATGCATGGCTTGCGCAAGGTGCGTCCACATGGCCCCGAATGGCGTGCCATTGCGCAAGCCTTGGGCGCGACTCCTCGAGCGACATTCAGTGTTGACCTGAGCGGTATACCGCAGCGTCGGCAGCGACTGTTTTCGTATCACTGTGGTTGCACGGAACATCAGCTCACGACGCGGCGCCACAACAAAGTTCATAACGGAGTGGGTGTGTACCTGTGCCGACGTTGTCGATCACCCTTGGTGTATCGAGAATGAATTGAACCTATCTCAAAATTGCAGATCGCGTATCTAGGCAAGGCGCGGGCCCCCCAAGAGTTATCGGGGAGGTGCGGAGTTTATACCGGATAAATGAGCACCGGAGCAGGGTTCGCAACGCCGCATAGACGTGCTAGATGCATTTTGAGATAGGTTCTAGAGAGTTAATGACGGAATGGAAAAGGTGAGCCAAGGCTACCCTTTTGTTGCTGTAGTGACGATTGGTTTGACCTCAGGAGGCCTCGGCCAAGACCTCATCTCCAACAGGCATCACGTTGGTGATTTCCAGTGTTGGGACCAATCCGTGGACGCGCAGGCTGTAGTGCTTGGCAAAGCCCAGGATCTCGCGAACCATATCCGGGTTGCTGACCTCCAGGGTGCGGCAGATACGCAAGCTCCGGGTCCCGTTGTACACCACGGGTTCCAGCAGGTTGGAGTAGCGTAAGCGGAGATCAGCGCCATAGCTGGCCATATTCCCGGCAAAGCGCTCAGCCCAGTTGTGCGGACGAACCTGTGTATCCGAGGCGCTTTCGCCCTCCACGTAGATATAACGACTGTTAAACGACATACTACCTTCCAGTAAGAATCAAATGATTAAAGTATTTAAAACAGAAACTTGCGGCGCATTCTTCTTCTTGTAGCCTTGGGGAATATTGTAAAATTCTTATATACTATTATCAAGTGGATCATTTGTGGCATTAACGCAGCTTATTATGAGGCTGGCTCTGGGGTAGCCGACTATGCCGTGGGATTAGGCGGTGCGAAGGCGTGTAGTCTGGTCCCGCGGCGATTGAATCTTTGTCTGGACTGAGGGTCCTATGGAAATGGGTAGGTTTATTCTGAGTGTGTTGTTGGCCATGGTGCTGGGTGGTTGTGCGACCACGGAGCGTTTTCAACGTGATATGGACAGCTACCTGGGCTGGGACATCCAGCAGTTGCGCGAGCACTTTGGTTACAACTATATCGAGCGTGACCTGGGCGATGGTTCGATTGCCTATACCTGGATCTGGGCGGACCGCAATCTAAGCCCGGGTTATGTATCGCCAGATGTTATTCACACCTACCAGTCTAACGAGGGTACTACCCGGGTGATTGTATCGCCCGGAACCTATTTCCCGGCGACCTATTACGATTACCAGTGCGAATTCAGTTTCATCGTTGATGACCACGGTCGGGCAATACGCTGGCGCGCCCAAGGTAATGGTTGTGCCCTTTATACTGGTCCGCAATTCGTGCTACAGCATGGGGCACCAACACCCGTTAAGCCGGCCGATCAATAACCAGCAGCCAACGTCCGCTTGATGCAGGTGTAGGAGCCTGTCGGACTTGGGACTGATCTATTGCGCCGGTGGGGCAGCGGCCCATTTCCCCGATCCTATTCGTCAAATAGCTACGGCTATTCTCCTCAAACGATCGAAAAAAATGGTCTCGCTCTCCCACTCGGCTCGCTGTAATCGCCCAAGTCCGACAGGCTCCTAGCTATTCCAGCAGCAACTGCGTATAGTTCGCGCTCCTCCCACGGGAGGACTTAGCCGTTCCTGACCTCTCCTGTAGTCCCATCGCTGGTTTCCTGGTTAGAACGTGCGGGCTGTGTAATCTAAGTTGTACCAGCCCTTAACTGAACCAGGTGCCGCGATTGCCCCGTGCAATCCCGCCGACGTTCGTGTGTATTAAACCTGACGAACCTGATCAGTCATCGACTGGCAGGCGGGGTGACTATTGTGTCGTTTGAAAATCTTAATCTGAATGCTCAACTGCTACGCGCCATTGAGGCGAGTGGCTTCACTACACCAACTGATATCCAGCGCGAATCGATCCCGGTTATTCTGGCCGGCCGCGATTTGATGGCCTCGGCCCAGACCGGTACGGGTAAGACGGCCGCCTTTGTATTGCCGGCACTGGAAAAATTGCTGACACCCTCGAAGGTGCAGGGTCGCGGCCCGCGTGTGCTCATCCTGACCCCGACGCGTGAGCTGGCTGGTCAGATCAATGAAAATATCCGCCAGCTGGGTAAATTCTGCCGCTTCATTAACGGTAGTGTTGTCGGTGGCATGCCGTATCCGCCGCAAATGAAATTGTTGCAACAACCGTTGGACCTGCTGGTGGCCACGCCGGGTCGCTTAATGGACCACATGGAACGCGGGCGTTTGGATTTCTCACGCCTGGAATTCCTGGTGTTGGATGAGGCCGACCGCATGTTGGATCTGGGTTTTGTCGACGCGGTGCGTGACATTGCTGCTGCTACGCCGGCCACGCGTCAGACTCTGCTGTTCTCGGCGACCCTCGAAGGTCGAGTCATGTCGATCGCTAAAGCGTTACTGAAAGACCCTGCCTGCATCCAGTTGGCGGCCAACACCGAACAACATGCTTCAATCGAACAGCGCGTGCATCAAGCCGATAATATTGGCCACAAACATCGCCTGCTGGGGCATTACCTTGGTCAGGATGATCTGTCGCAGGCGGTTATTTTCACGGCCACCAAACGCGGTGCGGATGAACTTGCCAAACAGCTTTCTGCTCAGGGACATTCTAGTGCCCCGCTGCACGGTGATATGAATCAAAGCGCGCGTCGCCGTACTGTCGACCAAATGCGCCGTGGTCAATTCCGTCTGCTGATCGCCACGGACGTGGCCTCCCGTGGTCTGGACATCAAGGGCCTGAGCCATGTGATCAACTTCGATCTGCCGATGGTCGCCGAGGATTACATTCACCGTATCGGCCGTACCGGC
>JBGSOE010000452.1:0-5827 GCA_041739295.1 Thiohalobacterales bacterium
GGATGCTCAGCGGTGTGTTCATACCGCTACGTTAGCTCAACTCGTTTTCATACGCACGCGGATTGCTTCTTCCTGATCGAGATCGTCCAGGCGTTCCTCCAGTTCGCGGAGGGCCGTATTAGTTTCCGGCAGAAGTACGTCTTCCAGTGCGCGGGCGCGCCGTTCGGTGCGCCGATAGTCATCAATCAACCGGTGCAGATTACCTGACAATATGGCCATTTCACGGGCGCGCTGTAGCAGCGCGTGAAAGGCCTCGGCGCAGCGGCGCGCCTGGGGTGAAGGGTCTTCGGCCGCGGCGGTCTCGCCCAATGGCAGATTTTCACTGGCGGTGGTCTCGAGCAGTTTGACACCAAGAAAACTATAGCGGCGCGGTGCAGGGGGAAGGGTGGGTGTGGCACTGGGGTAGAGACTAAGTCCTTCCAGACCGTGCCGGCCCACCGCGGCGCGCAAGTAATTCGAGGTCTTGAGCTGCTGGGTCTTGAACTCGGCCATTAATTCTTCATAGCGGGTCAGCTGCCGCAAAATCTCGGCAGCGAGCAGCAAGCGCTTCTCATCCAGAAAACGATAACCTTCCTGCATGATCTGCCGCTCCTCCCGCAACTCCAGGAGTGTCGAGCGGGTTGGCAGGCGGTCCTGGCTAAGCATGTTTCGCCTCGCGGACGGTGTCGATATTCGCTTTGATCTGCGCGTCACTCAAACGATGTAGTTCGGAATCGGGCAGTACAGACAGCAGCCGCCAGCCGATATCCATGCTCTGTTCCAGTGTGCGGCGCTCGTTACCCTGATTGGTGAAATCACTCTCGAAGCCCTCACCGAATTGCAAATAGAGACGGTCGACTTCGGTGAGGCCATCACTGCCGACCACGCTGGCCAGCACCCGCACCTGAATCGAGCGTGCATAGGCGGCATAGAGTTGATTAGCGAGATCCGGATGATCGGCGTTAGTGTAACCCTTGCCGGTGCCATCTTTCATCAAGCGCGACAGACTCGGTAATACCTTCACCGGTGGATAAACATCACGGCGCGTCAGCTCGCGGTCGAGCACGATCTGTCCTTCGGTGATGTATCCGGAAAGATCCGGGATCGGATGGCTGATGTCGTCGGAGGGCATGGTAAGAATGGGCATCTGCGTTAGCGTGCCGGTCTTGCCCTGTATGGTGCCGGCGCGTTCGTAGAGAGTCGCCAGATCCGAATACATATAGCCCGGATAACCTTTGCGACTGGGGATTTCACCGTGGCTGGCCGAAACTTCGCGTAGGGCTTCGCAGTAGTTGGTCAGGTCGGTCATGATCACCAGGACATGCTGGCCGAGCTCGAAGGCCAGGTATTCCGCAGCAGTTAAAGCAAAACGCGGTGTCAGCAGGCGCTGCACGCTGGAGTCGGAAGCAAGATTCAGGAACAATGCTGTGCGTGCCAGCGCGCCACTTTTTTCCATCGCCAGTCGAAATGATTCGGCAGTATCGTGCGGGATGCCGATACCGACGAACACGATGGCGAAGTTATCAGCACCCTCACTACGCAGGCGTGCCTGTTGGGCAACCTGAATCGCGAGTCTGTCATGCGGCAGACCGCCGCCGGAAAACACCGGCAGTTTTTGGCCGCGCACCAGGCTGTTCATAATATCGATAGTGGAGATGCCGGTCTCGATGAAGTCTCGCGGCATGGCACGCTTGGCCGGGTTGACGGTGAGACCTTCGATGCGCAGGCGCTGATGCGCGGCGATCGGTGGGCCACCGTCGATGATGCGGCCCACGCCGTCGAACACGCGACCGAGAATGTCCGGACCGAGACTGAAATGCAGCGGCTCACCATGGAAACGCACGCGGGTTTCACTGAGCGTGAGTCCCTGAGTGGATTCCAACACCTCGACGGTCATGAAATCATCGTCGAGTGCGGAGATGCGGCCGAGGCGGGCACGGCCATCGGCGCCGATAACTTCCACGGATTCATTCAGACCGACATCCAGTTTGCGACGCAGAAACAGCAGTGGTCCGTCGATGCGGGTGGCGGCACCGGTGAGAGAAAGTTCAGCTTGCATGGACTTCAGCTCCTTCCAGTTTGCCTAGCTCGGTTTCAAGTTGCCGCGCGAGGTTCGGGAATTCATCCAGTTGCTGTTCGGAGATTTCCTCGCCCATGCGTTGCAGACGACGCAGGATCGGCAGTCCGGATATCGACGCCAGTGGCACACCCTGTTCGACCATCTGCAAGGCCAGTTCGACGAAGCGTGCGATTAGATTCATCATGGCGGTCTGGCGTGCCGGTGAGGCAAAGCGATCGATAGGTGAAAATGAAGACTGACGCAGGTAAGCCTGATTGATCAGATCGCCGCACATCAGCACACACTGTTGTCGCGGTGGTAGAGAATCCTTGCCGACGATGCGTGCCATACGCTCCAGACGTTCCTGTTCTTCCAGGATTTCCAGAAACCGGCGCCGATTATCGGCCCAATGCGGACTACCCTGGGCTTTCCACCATTCGGCCATGCTGTCGACATCCTCGGTATAGGATTGCAGCGGATGTACGGCTGGATAGAAACGCGCCTGCGCGCGGCCGCGGTCGAGGCCCCAGAAAGTACGCACATAGCGTTTAGTGTGGGTGGTTACCGGTTCGGAGAAGTCGCCCGACGGTGGGCTTACAGCGCCGATGATACTTAGCGATGCTTCATCGCCGGCGAGCGTGGTGACACGTGCGGCGCGTTCATAAAAATCCGCGAGACGCGAACTGAGGTAAGCGGGATAACCGGCCTCGCCGGGCAGTTCGCCCAAGCGTCCGGAGACTTCACGCAGTGCCTCGGCCCAGCGGCTGGTGGAATCCGCCATGAGCGCAACGTGCATGCCCTGGTCGCGGAAATATTCGGCCACTGTCACGCCGGTATAGATACTCGCTTCGCGCGCCGCGACCGGCATGTTCGATGTGTTAGCAATAATCACGGTGCGTTCCATCAGTGCGCGTCCACTGCGTGGATCCTGCAACTGTGGGAATTCGTGCAGCACGCCGGCCATTTCGTTACCGCGTTCGCCGCAGCCTACGTAAATAATCACATCCGCGTCGCACCACTTGGCGAGACTTTCCTGCAGCACGGTCTTGCCGGTACCGAAGCCGCCGGGGAGTGCGGCCTTGCCACCGCGCGCGATCGGGAACAGTGCATCCAGAATACGTTGGCCGGTGAGCATGGGCCGATCCGGGGCGAGGCGTTTAGTAACCGGGCGCGGTGTGCGTACCGGCCAACGGTGACGCATGCAGACATCGTGGCGTTTATCGCCGTCTTGGAGCGTGCACAACACGGCGTCTTCACTGTAGTCGCCGGCAGGAGAGATGTTGATCACCTTGCCTTTGGCGTGCGGCGGTACCAGGCAGCGTTGGCGCAGTCCTTCACTGGGCAGAATCTCGCCGAGATAGGCGCCCCCCTTGAGTTCCTCGCCATTGCGCACACCCGGTGTGAACGCAAAGGTTCCCGCCGCTTGTCGCCACATGCCAGGCTGCACGTGAATGGATTCCATGCCCGCGAGCGGTCGTAGCAAGCCGTCAAAGATATTGCCGAGCAGACCTGGGCCGAGTTCGATGGCCAGTGGTTGCCCAGTGCCTTCGACGTGTGTACCCGGACGCAGGCCCGTGGTGTCTTCATAGACTTGCACGATGATCTCGTCTTCGTTCAAGCGGATCACTTCGCCCAGCAGTCGCTGTTCGCCGATCAGCACAGCCTCGTTGACAGCGAATGGACCTTCTGGTCGCGCGCGCAACACCGGACCGCTGATCCAGGAAATGCGTGCCTCACTCATGATTTTTCTCCTGTGGCAGTCGGCAGCGCAGCTTCTAGTTGCGCCAGCAACTTCGCTTGTACCGCGCGCTCATCGGCGAGCAGGCCATTAAGGCTGCCGTCGAGACTCGCGCCACCAGCCTGGATGTACAGACCGGCCGGCATCTTGGCATCGGGCTGCAGTGTCGGTGCGCTGCCGGTGCGTTGCTGGATCTTTTCATTCCAGTGATTTATTTCAGTGACGTCCCAGCCAACTGGATGGTCTATCTTCCAGGCGGCGGCGGGCAGTTTCTGTAGCGCCTGTTGCAGCAGATTGTCCAACCACAGGCGACGACTGTCTGGCAGTTCCCAGCGTGAACACAACGCAGCACCCAGACGGTGACGGGTGCGTGACAGCATATGTTGCACGGCATCTTGATAGCGTTGCCGGTTGTGGGTTTCCAGTCGCGCCGCGTTGACCGCCAATAGACTGCGCGCACGCGTGCGCTCTTCCTCAAGGGCGCGTGTGACACGCTGACGTGCTTCCTTGAACGTGGCGCGAATACGCGTCCGCGCCTGCTCGTGCGCCTGATCCAGAATGTCAGCGCTGCGGGCATTACGGGTCTCGGCGATCAGCTCGATGAGTGCCTCGCGCGGAGTGTCAACATTGTCGCTCATGCATTCATCCCCAATTGTCCTCGCAGCCAGCTCGACAAATCCGGCACGGCCTTATCACCCTGGAGATTCGGAAGTACCACGACCAAAGGCTTCAATGAACGCAGCAGGTCATGCAGCTGCTTGGGCGGTAGCGCTGCGGCAACATCTGCACCGATCAGCAGTAGCGATGTCTGTTGCAACGCACTGTTGAGCAGTTCATTGAGATCGGTGACGGCATCGCTGACGAAGGTTTGTACACCGGCCAACCGGTAGCCCGTGGCACAGAGTTCATCGCCGATGTAGCCGATGCTGGCGTGGTTCTCGCTCATCAGGTGATGCGGTTCAGAATCAGAATGGAAATGATCAGACCGTAGATGGCGATACCTTCGGCCAAGCCGACGAAGATCAGTGTGCGTCCCAGCATCTCCGGTTTCTCAGTGATGGTACCGATGGCAGCACTACCGACACTGGCGACAGCGATACCTGCACCGAGTGCGGACAGACCTGTCGATAAGGCGGCAGCCAGGTAACCCCAGCCGACAATGGTCGGGTCGAGGTTGAGCAAGGCGGCGCCGGCGGTACCCCCCTCGGCGGCGGAGGCGGGTGCTACCAATAGCAGTGCAGTGCCGACGAGGCAGAGTACCCCTGCGATTAGAGTGAGGAAGATGGCAAGCCGTTTCATGACTGACTCCTTGTATCCGTGAAGGCGAAATAATCCGGAGCGGGTAGCGGGGTGAAGCCGTGTCCCTCGCCGCGCAGGAAGCGAATGAAAAATTCAAATAGCACCAGACGCGTGGTCTGGATGAAGACCACCAACCCCTCCAGCGCGATGATGAACAAATTGCCGAGCAGCATCACCAACCAGCCGCCGTGTCCCGCGACGTCGGCGAGACTGACGATGGCCTGCGACAGACCCGCATGTGCGAGTGCGAAGGCGCCGACGCGCGCAAACGAGAGGGTGTTCACTGCAAGTTGGAATAGCTGTTCAAACAACTCTGCGGCGGCCAGACCGATCCGTACCGCAATATTGCCTGTGCCGACAATCAGCACGCCGAGCAGCGACCAGCCGAGGCCAATCATCAGTGCATACTTGGCGCCGGGTGTGATGAACATGGCGATGATGGACACATAGATCAGAATGACCGGTGCTTCACGCCAAGCCCAATGGCGACCTTCGCGGCGCCAGCCGGCCTGTATGCCGTTGAGTATTAGACCTAACAGCAGTAGCGCTATACCACCGACAATGGGTAGGCCCAACACCTTGAGCGGTTCTGATACCGGATGCAGCCATAACGCGGGGATCAGATGTTCACTGGCGAACACGCTGCCGAACAACAGGCCGAAGATCATGGAACTTGCGCCGGCCGGCACGAGAAGCACAGCTTGTGGCCACTTGCGGCGCAGAAACAGCCCCGCGAGCAGGATCAGGAAGCC
>JBGSOE010000316.1:0-5355 GCA_041739295.1 Thiohalobacterales bacterium
CCGATCTTGGCGCCGTTCTCTCCGCTTCGCTTCGAGTCGCCCGTCCGCGCCTTGCATCTGCTCGCTTGATCAAATTAATCAGAGGTTCCTTAAACCTATAAACCGCATTTGCCACGGAAGCACACGGAAAAACACGGACAAGACCATAAGCTTCACACCGGCACAACCATCACCCGCAAGGTGGCGAATAGTCGCTCCAGGAAGGTACTGTGTTTCAGTGCCTTCCGTGTGTTTCCGTGGCTGAAATGATTTTTTTAGGTTAAATGCTCACACCGCCAAATGCCGACTGATCAGCTGATCGTCCAGCTCTTCCATTGCGCCGCGCGCGACAATGCGGCCCTTTTCCATGAGATGAAAGTGCTGGCCGACGCGGCGCGCGAATTTCAGTTTCTGTTCGACCAGGATGACGGTGAGCTTTTCTTCCTGATTGAGCCGGATGATGATGTCGCCGATTTCGCGAACGATGTTTGGCTGGATGCCCTCGGTCGGCTCGTCGAGGATCAGGAGCTGCGGATCGATGGCGAGCGCACGCCCGATGGCGAGCTGCTGTTGCTGGCCGCCGGACAGGTCACCGCCGCGACGGTTGAGCATCTGCTTGAGTACCGGGAACAGGGTGAAGATGCGCTCCGGAATATCCTTGCGACCGTCGGCGCGCGCGGACAGACCCGTGCGCAGATTTTCTTCCACAGTGAGTTGAGAAAAAATTTCACGCCCCTGCGGGACATAACCGATGCCGATGCGCGGGCGCTGCTCGGCTGCACAAGCGGTCAGGTCGATGTCGTTAAAGCGCATACTGCCGGACTGGATCGGCAGCAGGCCCATCAGACATTTCAGCAGCGTCGTCTTGCCCACGCCGTTGCGGCCCATAAGACAGGTACAGGAACCAGCCGCGATATCCAGATCGAGATCCCAGAGGATGTGGCTTTCACCATAAGACTGATTGAGTTTCTGTATGCTGAGCATCCCGGTTCGCCTATTCGCCCTGCCTATTCGCCCAGGTACACTTCGATCACGCGCGGATTGCTCTGCACCTCGGCCATGCTGCCTTCGGCCAGCACGCTGCCCTCGTGCAGCACAGTCACCGTGCTCGCAATAGAGCGGACGAATTCCATATCGTGCTCCACCACCACCACCGAGTGCGAACCCGCGAGTGAGGTAAGCAGTTCCGCGGTGCGCTCGGTCTCTTGCGCGGTCATGCCGGCGACCGGTTCGTCGACCAGCAGCAGACGTGGCGATTGCATCAGCAGCATGCCGATCTCCAGCCACTGCTTCTGACCATGCGAGAGACTGCCGGCACGCTGGCCGCGCTGCTCACTCAGGCCCACGATCTGCAGCACTTCATCGATACGATCGCGCTGCTCGCCGGACAACCGCGCCACCAGTGTCGGCCACAACGACTTATCCATGTACATGGCCAGTTCGAGATTGTTGAACACGTTGTGGAATTCGAACACTGTGGGCTTCTGGAACTTCCGCCCTATGCCAAGTTCGGCGATCTCCGGTTCGGAGAGTCGCAACAGATTGATGGTCTGACCGTAGAAAACCGTGCCGCTGTCGGGGCGGGTTTTGCCGGTGATCACATCCATCATAGTGGTCTTGCCGGCACCGTTGGCGCCGATGATGCAGCGCAGCTCGCCGTCGTTGATATAGAGGTTGAGATTGTTGAGTGCCTTGAAGCCATCGAAGCTGACGCTCACGCCTTCGAGATACAGGATCGGACCTTTGTGGGTATCGAGCTGATGGCGCGAGGCCTTGGGCAGCATGAACTCCCACACCTGATCTCGGCGCATCACCTGACGCAGATGATCGAGATTCTTCATGCGTCGGCTCGCTTGCGGTTCAGCAGTCCAACGATGCCGCGCGGCAGGAATAACGTCACCAGCACAAACAGCGCACCCAGCGCGAACAGCCACACCTCGGGCAACGCACCGGTGAGATAAGTCTTGCCGTAATTAACGATCAGCGCCCCCATCACCGCACCGTAAAGTGTGCCACGCCCGCCGACAGCCACCCAGATGACCATTTCGATGGAGTTGAGCGGTGAGAATTCACCCGGATTGATGATGCCAACCTGCGGCACATACAATGCGCCGGCAATCCCCGCCAGCACCGCCGAGATCACGAACACACCCAACTTGAAGCGTTCCACGCGATAACCGATGAAGCGCGCGCGACTCTCCGCATCACGGATCGCGACCACCACGCGGCCGAATTTGGAATCGACGATATAACGGCAGAGCAGATAGCCCAGCGCCAATGCCAGCGCCGAGGCCACGAACAGACCGGCACGCGTCGCGTCGGATTGCAGATCAAAGCCGAGGATATCTTTGAAATCGGTCAGACCGTTATTACCGCCGAAGCCCATTTCGTTGCGGAAGAATGCCAGCAACAACGCAAAGGTCAGCGCCTGGGTCATAATGGACAGGTACACGCCGGTCACGCGCGAGCGGAACGCCAGCCAGCCGAATACAAAGGCCAGCGCACCAGGTACCAGCACCACCATCAGCATGGCAAACCAGAACATATCAAAACCCAGCCAGTACCAGGGCAATTCCTGCCAGTTCAGGAACACCATGAAGTCCGGCAGATCAGCATTGCCATACACGCCGCGCTCGCCAATCTGGCGCATCAGATACATGCCCATGGCGTAGCCTCCCAGCGCGAAGAAGGCACCATGGCCGAGACTGAGAATGCCGCAGTAGCCCCATACCAGATCGAGTGCGAGCGCAAGCAGTGCGTAGGTCAGATATTTACCAAGCAATGTCACCGTATAGGTCGACAGATGCAACATGGAAGCTTCGGGCACGGCCAGATTGAGCAGCGGCACCAGTACAATTGCGACACCCAGCAGACCGAGCAGCAGACTGCCGCCGCGATCGTTGTAGAACAGTCTCATCAACAGGCTTTGTTTATCCATGGGCTAATTCTCGGCCCCGCGACCCTGTTGCGGAAACAGACCGCGCGGGCGCTTCTGAATGAACAGGATGATGAATACCAGCACCAGGATCTTCGCCAGAACGGCACCCGAATAGGGTTCCAGAAACTTATTGGCCACGCCAAGCGAGAAGGCGCCGACCAGTGTGCCCCACAAATTTCCAACGCCACCGAACACCACCACCATGAACGAGTCGATGATGTAGGACTGACCCATGTTCGGGCCGACATTGGTGAGTTGGCTCAGCGCCACGCCGGCCACGCCGGCAATGCCCGAGCCCAATCCGAAAGTCAATGCATCCACCCATTCAGTGCGAATTCCCATGGCACGCGCCATCGGCCGATTCTGCGCCACTGCACGCACATGCAGGCCGAGCGAAGATTTCTTCAGCAGGAGCTGCAAGGCGCCAAAGATCACCAGGGTGAATATGACGATATAGAGCCGATTGTAGGTCAGCGAGAGCGCAGCGTTGATCTGCCAGGAACCACTCATCCACTCAGGATTGGCGACGGTGACGTTCTGGGCGGAAATGGTGGTACGCACCAACTGCTGCAACATCAGGCTGATACCGAAGGTGGCAAGCAGGGTTTCCAAGGGACGGCCATAAAGGAAGCGAATCACACCGCGCTCAATGGCGATGCCGAACAGGCCGGAGACCAGAAAAGCGGCGGGCACCGCCACCAGCATCGAGTATTCCAGATACTGCGGCATGGCCTGCTGCACCAGATACGTCGTATAGGCACCCAGCATGATCAGTTCGCCGTGCGCCATGTTGATCACACCCATGACTCCAAAGGTGATCGCCAGCCCGATACCGGCAAGCAACAGCACAGACCCCAGGCTCAGACCGAAGAAAATCGTTTCGGTCAGGGCGTAGAACTGGAGTTCGCCCTGAATACTGGCAACGGCCCGCTTGGCTGCAGCGCGTACCGCGGCATCGGCGGTCGTGGATTCGGCCAGCGCAGTGAGCTGATTACGCACCACTGGAAGTAGACTGCCCTGCAAGTCTTCGATGGCCCGCAACTGCACGGCGCTGTCACCTGCATTCAATTTCGGCAGCGCCAGTGCCGTATCCATCGCGGCGACAACGTCTTTATCCGTTTCATTGATGCGCGCGGATTCAAGCAGCGTGACGCCGGCCTCATCCAGATTGCCGGTCAGCTCTTCGACTGCCGTGAGTCGCACATCGACACGCTGGCTGCTGAGACTCAGACGCGCAATCGCCTCGCGCAACACAATGCGCAATCGATTGTTTATGGAAATCTTCTTGACGTCGCGCTTGTCTACTCTGCCGAGATCGCTATCGGTGAGTGGGTCGGTAAGCTGATAACCGTCCGCCGCCTCTGCAACGATAACAACCTTGTCATCAGACTTGCGGTATTGGAGGTTGCCGTCGGCAAGGGCGCGCAGCACAGCACGGGTACGTTCGTCGCCCAGTGCGACCAGCGTATTGATGGCCTGTTCCTTGGCATCGAAGTTGGCGGCATTAAGCGCCTGGACGCTTGCGGAAAAATCGAGTGGTGCAGCGTCGAGCACGGATTCTGATGCAGATGCAGTTTCGGGGAATGCTGTTGCAGCAGCGGGGATAGCGGGTGGTTCAATCGATATATCAGACGCAGACGCTGCAGCGTCCAGCTCTTCAATGGAATATGCAGGAAATGACCACAGCGCCACCACCGTTATCAGGCTCCAGAGTATGGCCGGCGCTGGCCAATACCGGCGCCGGGCATGGCGCACAGCAATATTTTGATGCGGATCCATAGAGGTCCGTTGCGTTGCAATTAGGTAGTGTGTGATGAGCGTAGCGAACCGCACTGGATTCCTGCCTACGTTCGATACATGGTGCGGTTCGCTACGCTCACCAGCACCCTACATTAGATGGGAGTGGGGGCGCACATCGTACATGTCGCCCCCACGTCCAGTTTCAGATCACTCGTAGTTCTGACCCGAGCACTTCTTGGTCTTGGTATTGTAGTTACCACACTTCAGCGTTACCCAATCAGCCTCGATGTCTTTGCTGCCTTCGAGGAAGTCGGACCAGGCATCACCGGGGACTTCAGCATCGGTCTTCCACACTACTTCGAACTGGCCATTGTCCTGAATCTCGCCGATCAACACCGGCTTGGTCAGGTGATGATTAGGCAGCATCTTGGCAGTTCCGCCCGTCATATTCGGAACTTCCATGCCGATGATGGCATCAGACACCTTGTCGACTCCAGTGGTACCCGCTTTTTCGACCGCCTTGGCCCACAAGCGGAAACCGATCGCAGTGGCTTCCATCGGATCATTGGTCACACGCTTATCGTTCTTTATGAAACCCTGCCATTCCTCAATGAACGCGGCATTGGCCGGAACATCAACGCTCATGAAGTAATTCCAGGCGGCGAGATGGCCGACCAGCGGCTTGGTATCGATACCGG
>JBGSOE010000055.1:0-2985 GCA_041739295.1 Thiohalobacterales bacterium
GAGCACCACCGGCACGCGTGCGCCCAGCACCAGCCCGGCACTGTCGGCGTTGGCAAGAAAACTCAATTGTTTGGCGAGCATGTTGCCGGCCTCGAGATCCGGTGCGAGCAGGATGTCGACATCGCCCGCCACCGCGGACAGGATGCCCTTGGTCTTGGCCGCCGCCTTGCTGATGGCGTTATCGAAGGCCAGCGGACCATCGACGAGCGCACCGCGTATCTGCCCGCGCTCGGCCATTTTGCATAGCGCCGCGGCTTCGATCGTCGATGGAATCTTGGTCGTCACCGTCTCCACGGCCGACAGGATTCCCACCTTGGGTTGCGCCACACCGAGCACAATGGCGAGATCGATCGCGTTCTGCAGAATGTCCGCCTTCTCTTCCAATCCCGGCGCGATATTGATGGCCGCGTCGGTGATGAGGAACACCTTGTGATAGTTCGGCACATCCATGATAAAGACATGACTGAGACGCCGACCGGTGCGCAGTCCGGTTTCACGCGCGACAATGGCACCCAGGAATTCATCCGTATGCAGACTGCCCTTCATCAGGATTTCCGCGGCGCCTTCCCGAATCAATTCGACGGCCTTGGCAGCGGCGGCATGGCTGTGTTCAACGTCAACGATGGCGTAGGGTTCCAAATCCAACTTGAGGCGCCGTGCGATCTTCTTGAGTTTAGTCGCCGGGCCGACCAGGATCGGATGAATCAGACCGGCCTGTGCGGCTTCGACCGCTGCCGCGAGCGCGGACTCCTCGCAGGGATGCGCTACCGCGGTACTCACTGGACTGAGCTTGCGGCAGGCCGCCATCAGCTGTTCGTATTTGCCGGTGCCGGTACGTTTGTTCTTCTTCATTGCGCAGATTCCTTAGAAACCGATTCAGAATACCTATAGAACCTATCTCAAAATTTCATTCCACCTTCCGATACCTGTATCACGTCATTCCGGCGCATGCCGGACAATAGCGCAAAGCGCGTTGAACGGCGATTTGCCGGCCCGCAGGGCGAGCACAGCGAGTAATCCATTCTTCGCAGACAATTCTGGATGCCCGCCTCCGCGGGCATGACGATTCACAGGCATAACGCCAATATTGCGATTGAGTCGACTGCGTTTCATGCACGCGCTTCCAAAACGACAACACTGCGCGGACTCACCCGATACGCTGGCTCCACCAGCGGCACTTGCAGTTCCCGTTCGAGGATATCCATGGGCGCATCCTGCGCGGTGTCGAGCGCGCGGTACCACTGCCGACCCTGCAGTGACGGCAATGCCGCGTCCAGCGCCCGCTCCGACATATTGAATATCAGATGCAGATCCTCTTCGTCCGCACTGAGACCGGCGAGCGTGCAGGCCAATACGCGGGCCTCACTGTCCTGCCAGCGCGGTTCGTTGAGGTGTTCACCATGCCAGGTGATATCGGGGATATCACGTCCGGGCAGCTGTGTGCCGGTGAAAAAGCGATTGCGGGTGAGACAGGGATGGCGGCGCCGCAGCGCGATCAGTTCGCGCGTGAAGCGCAGCATGTCGTGGTTCTGTTCAACCAAGCGCCAATCGAACCAGCCTAGTTCATTATCCTGGCACCAAGTATTGTTGTTGCCACCTTGGCTGCGCAAAAGTTCATCGCCCGCCAGTAGCATAGGCACGCCGCGAGACAACATCAGGATGGCCAGCAAATTCTTGGCCTGACGGCGACGTAATGCGCGTATGGCAGGGTCATCCGTCTCGCCCTCGACGCCACAATTCCAGCTCAGGTTATCGTTGTTGCCGTCGCGGTTGTCCTCGCCGTTGGCGAGATTGTGTTTGTCGTTGTAACTCACCAGATCGTGTAGCGTAAAACCATCATGACAGGTCACGAAGTTGATGCTGTTGGCCGGTCGTCGGCCATCGTCGAGGTACAAATCCGGACTGCCGGCAAGGCGGGTCGCCACCTCGCTGATCAGACCGGGATCGCCGCGCACGAAGCGACGCATCACATCCCGATAGCGACCATTCCACTCAGCCCAGGCCATGCCCGGGAAGGCACCGACCTGATACAGACCCGCCGCATCCCAGGCCTCGGCGATGACCGGCAGCGGTGACAGAAGTCGCGAGGCCTCGATATTCCACGGCAAGTGTGGATTGGCCAGCAGCACACCGTCATCACCGCGCGCGAACACACTGGCAAGATCGAAGCGAAAGCCATCGACACCCAACGTTTCCACCCAGTATTCGAGACAATGCACAATGAATGCGGTCACCATCGGATGATTGCAGTTCAGCGTATTACCGCAGCCGGTGTAGTCGCGGTAGTTGCGCCGATCGGCGGGATCCAGATGATAGAAGGTGTCGTTGGTGAGACCCTTGAAGTTGATCATCGGACCCGTCTCACCGCCCTCCGCGGTGTGATTGAACACCACATCCATGAGCACACCGATACCGGCGTCGTGCAAGGCTTCGACGAGGGCACGGAATTCGTGGTTGGCGCGCGCGGGATCATCGCAATAGCCGGGATGCGGCGCCCAGAAACTGTGCGTGCTGTAGCCCCAGTAATTTTGCAGGCCGCGTTCCGCGACATTGTCTGGAACGTCTTGTTCATCGAAGGCCATCACCGGCAGCAGTTCGACATGGGTTATGCCGAGTTCGCGCAGATAGGGAATCTTTTCGATGAAGCCGGCGAAGGTGCCGGGCGATGCGACGGCCGCCGAGGAATGCCGGGTAAACCCGCCGAGGTGTAACTCGTAGATCACGGCATTTTCCAGACCGCTGAGTCCCAGACGCCGATGCGGCGGTGCCGGCGGGTGGGTGACGACGGCGCGTATTGAGCAGGACGATCTGTCCTCGGAATCGGCCGCACGCCGCCGATCCCAAACGGCATCACAGACCGCCCGCGCCCAGGGATCAAGCAACTCTTTGCGCGGATTGAAGCGCCGTCCCGTATATGCCGTGTCATCAGGGCCATCCACCCGCCAGGTGTAATAGGCGCCTTCGGTCACGCCCTCGACAAACACA
>JBGSOE010000070.1:0-16206 GCA_041739295.1 Thiohalobacterales bacterium
GGCCGCCGACAACATGGCCGTATTCGCGCAATACATCGGCGTGCTCGGCAGCGTCGAGGACGACATCGTCGAATGCTTCGAGCGGGGTGGCGGCGTGTCCTATGCGCGCTATCCGCGCTTTCACGAGGTGATGGCCGAAGACAGCGGTCAGTCGGTACTGTCATCGCTGGACAGTCATATCCTGCCGCTGGTGCCTGCTCTCAGTGCAAGATTGGAGGCGGGTATCGACGTGCTGGATCTGGGCTGCGGTCGTGGGCGCATCCTGCAGTACCTCGCGGCACGCTATCCGAACAGCCGTTTCACGGGCATCGATCTGTCGACCGAGGCCGTCGCGCACGCGCGCTCCGAGTCGGCACGCCAGGGTCTGCGCAACATTGAGTTCATTGCGCAGGATCTGAGTGACTACGATCAAACCGCGGAACCCGCGCGCTATGATTTCATCACCACCTTCGACGCGGTGCACGATCAGGCGCGGCCGTTGAACCTGCTCAAGGGTATCCGCCGTGCGCTCAAGGCCGACGGCGTGTACCTGATGCAGGACATCAGCGGCACCAGTCACGTGCACAAAGATTGCGATCATCCCATCGGCACTTTCCTCTATACGATTTCCTGCATGCACTGCATGACTGTCTCGCTGGCGCAGGGCGGTGAGGGGTTGGGCGCGATGTGGGGTGAGGAGAAGACGCGCGAGTATCTGACGCGTGCGGATTTCGGTTCGGTGGAGACACACCGGCTCGCGCACGACATCCAGAACAACTGGTATGTGGTGCGCAAATAATTCCACTGGCATGGGGAGGCCAGTGAATTGCATCCACCGGCCTCCGGATTTGGCGGGTTACGCGGCCTTGC
Source organism: Thiohalobacterales bacterium (assembly GCA_041739295.1). Taxonomy (GTDB): domain Bacteria; phylum Pseudomonadota; class Gammaproteobacteria; order Thiohalobacterales; family Thiohalobacteraceae; genus JAHJQQ01. The sequence continues at coordinate 850 of JBGSOE010000070.1, forward strand.
CCAGTTGGCTGGCTTCGGGGACTTCCAGCATACGACCGGTGGTGACGTCATAGATGTAGCCGTAGATTGGAATGTCGTGCGGTACCAGCGGGTGCGAACGGATACGCTGGACATCTTCTGTCACGGCCTCGCGCTGATCGCTGATAGTCAGCCAGTCGATGAAGTCGCCCTCCGGTGAGCCCGGTCCCGTGCCGACGTCGCGCCAGCCGTCCTTGTCCAGCGACGCCGTCTTCAGGCTGTGCTTCAACAGTTTGCGCATGGTTTCGTCGGAGAAAGTCTCCATGCCGCAATTCGTGTGGTGAACCACGAACCATTCGCGCGTACCGAGCAGTTTGTAGGAAATGACCAGCGAACGAATTGCATCGTCGCTGGCGCGCCCGCCCGCATTGCGGATGACATGGGCATCGCCTTCAGCGAGGCCGGCGAACTTGGCCGGATCCAGTCGTGCATCCATGCAGGTGAGGATGGCGAAGCGCCGCGCCGGCGGCATGGCGAGATCGCCCTTGTCGAAAGCACCTGCGTATTGTTCATTGGCGTGCAGAACTTCTTCGAGAATCTTGCTCATAATGCGGTCCTCCGTGAATACATAGGGTGCGTCGTGCGCTTGATGCTGAGGCAACGATGGCCAAGCAGAAGTGGCCTGAGCCGCTGGATATGAATCTCGTCAGGCAGGTAATAAGCCTAGCAGGAGCGTGTAGGAATTCCAGGCGCGCCGTGATTTGAGCGGCGATGTGTGCATCAGCGGGATGCTGCGTCAAGGCGATGCCAATCTATTCTGCGCGGTGTGGAAAAAAGGTATGCGCAACTCATCGCCATCAATTGCCTATTTGCTGCTTCTCAAGGCCCTTCGATCGGGCGAAGCGCTGGAATGTCAGCCCCTTTTCAGGTGTGGTGGTCGAGTCGACATACAATTAGTATTGGCTGGTCGATGGACTGATGGCCGCAGGCTATACAGTCAAACTGGCCAACACCGTGGTGATGCGGCGATGCGGCGTTGCGATGGACTCAAGCGACTGAGTATACCGATGATGCGATTGAGGTTGGTCTGAATATGCGATTCACCCCGCCCCAGTGAGGAGAGACCTGCCTCTACCAATCGCTCTTGCAGCGGACGCAGATCGTTGCTCCGCAACGCAAGATAGCTGGCAAGGTTGCGCGGGCGTCCGGAGAAAAGCCTGCGAGGTAGCGGGCCTGATAGGGCTGCAAGCGCTGCGCGGCAGCGGCGGCTATCTGGCGGCTTAAATTTTTACCTCGGCGAGCAATGCAGCGAGGTTCGGCGGCACGGGCAGAGATAATGGCGGGGACATCAGTTTCGATCCTGAATTTACGCGCGCGTATTTCCCACTCCACGGTATTACAGGTGCATTACGATTCAACGACTAAGGAACCTCTGATTAATTCGCTGAAGCGGCATCTGCCGCATTGCAGCCGGACTCGAAATACTCATTTACGCCGTGTAAACTCCGTTTTTTACTCGGTGCTGCGCACCTCGCCCTTCGGGCCGGCTGGCGCCGTTCTCTCCGCTTCGCTTCGAGTCGCCCGTCTGCGCCTTGCATCTGCTCGCTTGATCAAATTAATCAGAGGATCCCTAAGTACAACGCCCATCGATGCCTCTGTGGATTCAAGGAGCCGCCGTCGCAACCCGCGCTGCCGCGTTCTATCGAGGTTTACTGTCCTGTCTCTTTTTGACGGCACCTCAACTTCACGGACACATCACACTGGGAACTCAATGAAACGAATGAACCATGACTAACGCACAATGGTTTCTGCTGGTGGGCGGCCTGTTGCTCGCCAGGGGCTTAACGGCTTCGATGCTTCAGCGTCTGCCGGTTACGCCCGCCATTATCTATCTGGCGGTAGGGCTGCTGGTCGGGCCTACGGTGCTCAATCTGTTTCACTTCAATCCGCTCCAGGAATCGGCGCTGCTGGAAGTGCTGACCGAAGTGGTGGTGCTGATTTCGCTGTTTTCCGCGGGTGTTAAAATGCCCGCGCCGGTCAGCTTCGCCCGCTGGCGCACACCGATGCTGCTGGCATCGGTATCCATGGCGCTCAGCGTCGGGATGGTCGCTGCATTTGCCTATTATTTTCTCGATCTGCCACTGGGCGCGGGGGTCTTGCTGGGCGCAATCCTGGCGCCCACCGATCCGGTGTTGGCGACCGATGTCCAGATTCGTCATCCTGGTGATCGCGACCAGCTGCGCTTCACCTTGACCTGCGAGGCGGGCATGAACGATGGCAGCACTTTCCCGTTTGTGATGCTGGGAATGGGCATGCTCGGGCTACACGAGCTCGGAGAATTCGGCCTGCGTTGGGCGCTGATCGATGTGTTGTGGGCCACGGTGGCGGGGATTGCCATCGGCGTCGCGTCTGGTGTCGCACTGGCCCATGTGGCACGGACACTGCGCGGTAATCCACCGAAGCACCAGCTCATGGATGACTTCCTCGGGCTTGGTTTGATCGGCGTGGTATACGGCGCGAGTGTGCTGGTCGATGCGTGGGGATTTCTGGCGGTGTTTTTCGCGGCCGTCGCGCTACGTCAGACCGAACTTAAACTCGCCGGCGCTGATATGGGCAAGACGGATCGGCGACACACAGACCGGATCGAATCGGAGGCTGCAAATGCAATCCCGGATAACGACCCCGAGCCCACCGTCAGCGGCGGATCGCTGATATTCAAGGAGCACCTGGAGCGGCTCTCGGAATTGATGCTCATCCTGCTGATCGGTGGCACGCTGTTTCTCGATTCCTGGAGCTGGCGGGCGGTGGGTCTTGCGCTGTTCCTGTTTATGGTGGCGCGCCCGGTCAGCGTCTTTATCGGTCTGCTTGGCACGCGCACGTCGTGGCCGATACGTGGCATGGTGGGCTGGTTCGGGGTGCGCGGTATCGGTTCACTGTACTACCTGATGTACGCCATCCAGCATGGTCTCCCCGAAGATCTGGCCTTGGATCTGATCCAGTTGACCCTTATTGCGGTTACGCTTTCGATTCTCGTCCACGGCACCAGTGTCAAACCGCTGATGAGCCGCTTTTTGCATCACCGTAAGCATCTGCCAACGCCATAAGGGTTCTCGCGGTTGCGATTCGGTCTGCCCGCGGAGCGAGTGTGTACGTTGACGCACAGACGCTTCAGCTTTCACCGAATAGACTTGGAGCGTGCCCCATGGCTCAGGTTCCGGGAGAAAGCATATGAATGAATACCGCCACCATGTATCAGGCTTTTTTGCCCATCGCGAAGAAGCCGAGAGCGCGTTTTCCAGGCTCGTCGAGCAGGGGCTGCCCGCGCCAACAGCTGCGTATCTTTGCAACCGACCCGGCTACGGCTAACACCACGCCGAAAGAGGGCAGCAATGAGGTGTTGAAGGACGTGCTCGTAGACGGTGCAATCGGCACCGCGGTAGGTACTGGCATCGGTGCGCTTGGACAAATTGCGCTGGTGGCGGCGAACGTAAGCTTGTTCATCGCCAGTCCGTTGATCGCTCCACGGATGCTGCTGGGCTGGGGCGCCAGCATCGGTGGTTTCATCGGTGCCGTCGTCGGCGCCATGCCCGGTGCCGGAAACAAGGAAGGGTGGTTGTCGGATCTGATCGCCGATGCGATATCGAGCGGTCAGGTAGTGCTGGTGGCAGAGACCCGGACAGAGCAGGAGACGGCAATCGCACGCGAAGTCATCCAGGCTTCAGTCGGCGATAGCACGGATACCAACATGGCGTAAAAAGGAGCCGCCGTAAGTGGCGTCGCGCTGGCCGCAGTCAAGGGTTTTCGAACTCAGTGATGAATGTCTGCGGATACAGATCCGTGTCAACCCGGCACATCGGCAAGTTCGTGATTGACTTCGCGGTGACGTATCTCATCTGCACGGACTGCGACGATGACATCGTGCAGCCGTGCGTCGGGCGCGAGTGTACAGTAATCGATCCTGATCCTGGGCGCCGGGACGTTAGCGTGAGTGCCGTTGTCCACCCCAGTAAGATACTCGGTGTAGCTGTGGACCGCTTCTTCCTCCAGATACCCCACTACACGGTGCGCGATCGTGGGCGAAATCAGGTAAAGCAGAAAGTAAAGGTTAAGGAACCTCTGATTAATTTGATCAAGCGAGCAGATGCAAGGCGCAGACGGGCGACTCGAAGCGAAGCGCAGAGAACGGCGCCAGCCGGCCCGAAGGGCGAGGTGCGCAGCACCGAGTAAAAAACGGAGTTTACACGGCGTCTGCCGCTTCCCGGCCCCGTATTTTGAGCCCGGCTGCAACGTGGCAGATGCCGCTTCAGCGAATTAATCAGAGGTTCCTTAAAGAAGACGCCTTGTGCAAGCCGGATCAGCAGGCGCTCAAACCCAGAGGGCTGGGTAATTTGAATGGAGGTCATCAAGTGCATGCGTTCATTCTCCGCTTCGTCCAGGAGGAGGCGGATCCTGCCGTAATCGGCTTCGATTCGACACAGAGACTGCATCGGGGGCAAAGTGAACAATTAACTCTAATAGTTGGTAGAATCGCTCTTTGCCCACTATTTTGGCAGCCCGTCGGGAACGTGTTCGTGACGACAGGATAATAGCAATGGATGCTACAACTGCACCTCGCTCTCCACACCCGCTGCTCGTGGGGGGCGTTGTCTTTCTGATTGCCGCCGTCGTTTCCGGATTGCTCGTCTGGCAGCTGGAACAGAAATCCCTGCATGATGAACGGGAGCACGTAGCGCGCATGGCTGGCGATCATGCCCATGTGATCGAACACACCCTCGGCAACGCGTTAACGGCGCCCCATGTTTTGGCTGCCCTGGTACGCCAGGGCAACGGCAGCGTTTCCAACTTCGACTCGATCGCCAGCAAGCTACTGACGCTTTACCCGGGTGCCTCCGCGCTGGCACTGGCACCTGGCGGTGTGGTACGTAACATCGCACCGATGTCTGGGAACGAGAAGGTCATTGGGCTGGATCTTCTGCACACTCCGGCACTCCGCAAGGAGTCCTTGCTGGCGCGGGACAGTGGGAAGCTCACCCTGGCCGGGCCACTCGAGTTGGTGCAGGGCGGAACCGGCGTGGTCGGGCGCTTACCGGTGTTTCTTGAAGACGGCAGCGAGCATTCCGTTTTCTGGGGCTTCAGCATTGTCGTGGTCCGTCTACCGGAGGCGCTGGATATTGCCCGTTTGTTCCATCAGGGCGATCAGGGGCTGGCGTATGAGCTCTGGCGCATCCACCCGGACACCGGAGAAAAACAGTTTATTGCCCGTTCTTCGCCAGTGCCCCTGATCGAACCTGTAGAACAGATCCTGCGCGTACCCAACGCAACCTGGACACTGAGTGTCGCCCCGGCCAAGGGCTGGGGAAATCCGTTCGCGTTCTTGCTGAAGGCGGCACTGGGCCTTGTTCTCAGCCTGATACTGGGCTATCTGGCAAAGCTCTTCGTCGACTTGAAGACGCATAAACAGTTACTCGAGGCGCGCGTCGCTCAGCGCACTTCCGAAATACTTATCGCGCAACGCAGACTGGAAGCCACGCTCGACGCCATCCCCGATCTGGTCTGGCTCAAGGATGCGGACGGCGTCTTTCTGAACTGTAACCCGATGTTCGAACGCTTATACGGTGCCAGCAAGGGCGAAATCGTCGGAAAAACCGACTACGACTTTGTCGACAGGGAGCAGGCGGACTTCTTCCGCGAGCACGATCGCATGGCCATGGCGGCCGGGAAACCCAGCATCAACGAGGAATGGCTGAGCTTCGCCGACGATGGCCGCCGGGGGCTGTTTGAAACGATCAAGACCCCCATGGTCGATGGAGAAGGCAAACCCATCGGCGTGCTGGGCATCGCTCGCGATATCACTGTGCGCGTGCAGTCGGAACGCGCGCTACAGGCATCCCAGCAACGGGCGCAGCAATACCTGAATATCGTCGGCGTGATGCTGATTGCAGTGGATGCAGCCGGCCGGGTACAACTCGTCAACCGCAAGGGTTGCGAAATGCTGGGCGCTGCCGAAGCGGATATCCTCGGCAAGGACTGGTTTGAGAACTTTCTACCTGAACGCCTGCGAAAAGACGTCAAGGAAATGTTCAGCCAGCCTCTAGAGGGCAACGTCGCACCTGTCGAGTACATGGAAAATGCGATATTGACCCGCAACGGAGAGGAGCGCGTCGTTGCATGGCACAATACGCTCTTGCTGGATGAAGCGGGCAAGATTAACGGCGTGCTCGCTTCCGGAGAGGACATTACCGATCGCAAGCGCTACATCGCCGAGCTGGAGCATAGGGCGCTGTACGATAACCTGACCGATCTGCCCAACCGCAACCTGTTTACCGATCGATTGAAGTTGGCCCTCGTTGTCGCTCTACGTGAGACTAAGCCACTGACCGTCATCCTGCTGGACATCGCACGCCTCAAGGAAGTCAATGATATCCTCGGACATCACAATGGCGATATCGTGTTGCAGGAGGTTGCCAAGCGCATCCCGCTGGCGCTACGCGAATCGGACACGGTGGCGCGCCTGAGCGGGGATGAGTTCGCCATTCTGCTCCCCGGGGCCGATGAGGACACCACCACCCTTGTCATCGAGAAAGTCCAAAAAGCGATGGAACCACCGGCCTTGATCGACGGCAGCCCGCTCGACATCGAAGTCAATATGGGCGTCGCGGTGTATCCGCAGCATGGCGAGGATCCGACCGTGCTGCTGTCACGTGCGGACGTGGCCATGCGGCTGGCGAAAAGCGAAGTGAGCGGCTTTTGCATATACGAATCCGGCCATGATCGCTATAGCCGGCGACGCCTGAGTCTCCTGGGTGAGTTGCGCCACGCAATTGCACAGAACGAGCTCGTTCTGTATTACCAGCCGCAAGTCGACATTGCATCCGGCAAGATAATGGGGGTGGAGGCGCTGGTGCGCTGGCCACACACGACAGGTGAGATGGTCTCACCCGTGGAGTTTATTCCGTTAGCCGAGCAGACCGGCCTGATCCGGCCGCTCACCTTGTGGGTGCTGGAACAGGCGGTGCGGCAGTGTCGGCGCTGGCGCGCATCGGGACTCGATATCAAAGTTTCCGTCAACCTTTCCGCACGCAACCTGCTGGACCCCACCTTGCCCGATATGCTGGCGTCAATGCTCGTGACCTGTCAGGTAAGTGCGGATTGCCTCATGCTCGAGGTAACCGAATCGGCCGTGATGCTACAGCCCGAACGCGCCCTGCAAATCCTGACGCGACTGCACGAAATGGGCGCAAGCCTCTCGGTCGACGACTTCGGTACCGGTTATTCCTCGCTTGCCTATCTAACGAAACTCCCGGTGTGCGAGTTGAAGATCGACCAGAGCTTTGTCTTCGGCATGGTGAAAAACGAGAACGATGCGATCATCGTGCGCTCAACCATCGACCTCGCGCACAACTTGGGACTCAAGGTTGTCGCCGAAGGCGTGGAAGACCCGGAAACCTTGCAATTGCTTACTATCCTGGGCTGCGATACGGCCCAGGGCTACCTCTTTGCCCGACCCATGCCACCCGAAGATTTTTCCCGATGGTTGGTCGAATCGCCGTGGGGATTTCCAAGCGAGGTTTAATGGTTCCGAATACAGTCGGTGGTATTCGCATAGGCTCGCGTAACGCGTCGTTGATGAGTGTTTGATAGTTGCCCCCCCCCCGGCTTCAGAGGTTCCTTGAATTATGGACGCGCTCCGTCGAGGCCGGGTGCTGCTCTGACTTGTCTGCTGGACGACGTGGTCTGGGAATGAGCTCGCCATTGCAATTTGGACATATGCCGCCGAGAACTTGTTCGGCACATGCTGCGCAGAATGTACACTCGAAAGAACAGATGCGCGCATCGGGAGAATCTGGTGGGAGATTTTTATCGCAACATTCGCAACTCGGGCGCATCTGTAGCAAGGCAGTCTTCCTGGTGTGGGAGATACCGCTCAACCCAGGCTAGGATGACGGGCAGCCCTGCCCGGTGTCTACGCTCATTCCACTGACCGTAGTACCACGCCACCATTCAACCAGGTCGCCCACTGGGCGTGCACCGAGATATCCACGCCGTCGGCGCGGGCCTTGTCCTGCAGGTAGCGCTGCAGATCGTGCATCAGCACCGAGTCCATCAATTCGATCTCCTCCTGCAAATGGCTGTGCAACAGGCGGTAGATGAGTTTCAGTTCTTCAAGCTCATATTCGGTGACGGTCTTCATCGATCGGGTGCCTTGGCGGTGTGTGGGATAATTGGCCTGGTCAGGAGTGTATACCAGGACTTGCCGGGCTGCCCACCGCGTGGCGATTGTGTCATTGTTGGCAGGGTGCTGTATCTCGGAGCAGTTTTGCGCATAATCGGGTCTCAACCCATCATTGGATGCCAGCTCATGCATGATGAAGACAACAATCTGCCACCAAGTGTGCGCAACTACGAAAAGCGCCGCTACCGTCATCGTCAGTTGTATTGGCGTGCGTTGGTCCCGATCAGTGTAGTAGTGGCGGCGGGCTACTATCTGGGATATCTCACCGAGGCGTTGCTGTTATCTGCTGTCGGCGCCTTGGTTGTGCTGTTAGTCATGCTGCGCGAAATTATCGATGTACTGGGGTATATCGGTTGTCTGCAACGCGATGCGGCCTTGGATCGCGAGTCGATCCGAAGCGCAGTTGCGGAGTTGAAGGGGCGCTCCGGTGCAGAGCGGACGTAGCTGTTTTAATTTGCGTGTGTAAGGGATTCTTAATTAGCCGTTATTCCGGCATTCGCCGGAATGACGGCAGCGTGTTGTAGCTTATTCTATGGAGAAAAGATCTATGACCAGAAATTTCGGGGCGCACCTGCTGGGTATGGCGCTGTTGTTGGTAACTGGCTTGGTGTTTGCCGAAACGCCACCCGAGTGGGGGAAGCGTTGTTTCGGTGCGGTGGGCGACAATTGCGCGGTGCGCAACGGCACTGTTCAAGAAGGATCCTGCGTTGGCACGAAATGTCCGATCAGCGGCGGTAGCTGGGAGCATGATGAATGCTGCTGGAAACAAACCTATGTGAAGCGCAAGGGCAAATCCTGTATCGCTCCAGCGCCAGGTATGTCCGCCGGCTCCGGTCCTGCACAGATTTGTAGCGCTGAATGGAGCAAGACGTTGCAGCGTACCGGTGAGGGTTGGAACTGGTGGCGCACTGTGGATACTTCATTGGTGAACAGCACGGGTAAGGTGGTGTTCAAAGACTATTGCGCCGAGGCGGGTAGTCGTGTGCATGTGGGTGACGTGAAATATTGTTGCAGTCGCTCCGCCCATCTGCCGGACTCTGCGGATGCAGCTGCGGCGAGGATCTGTAATTGAGGTGTGTAGTTGCATGTCGGACGCGGCCTTCGGCCTGAATCCGACCTACGCGTCGAACGGTAGTTCGGATTCAGCTCCGGATGTAATTATCTAAACATGCGGCGCATTACGGCCTTCGGCCTAATGCGCCCTACAGACTGACTGTAAATTGGAGTCAGATCCGACCTACGAGGTTGCGCACACGAAAACGTAGGTCGGATTCAGCGGCGTTAGCCGCGCGTCCGACAGGTCCAGCCAGGGGAAGTTAATAATCAGGAAATAAATTCGGCTCTGACCGCATATTTCTTATGCCACCGCCGGACCCCGCCGAATATTGGTACTCCATAGAATCACCGCCGCCAGCAGAATCAAGCCCGCCTGTACCGCGAGTCCCTGCAGATTCGGATAGATACCCAGCAAGTCGATGCGCGGGAAACTGACCGGATCAATCGGCAGCTTGCCGGCCTCTTGCAGTGCCGCGATGCCCTTGCCTGCGAAGATGACCGCCAGTACGAACATGAAAATGCTGGTGGCCGAGAAGAACTGACGTAGCGGCAGGCGCGTGCTGTAACGCAGGATCAGCCAGGACAGCACGGCGAGAACGGCCGCAGCCGTACCGAAACCGCTTAGCAGCATGGACTGGGCCGGGCCATTGGCCTGCACCCACAGCGCCTCATAGAACAGAATAGTTTCGAATACTTCGCGATATACCGCGATGAACGACAACCCTGCCAGACCCCATAAGGTGCCGGTGCTCAGTGCCTTCTGTACAGAGCCATCGATGAAACGTTTCCATTGAATGGCGTTGGTCTTGCTATGCATCCAGAAACCGACATAGAAGAGTACCGCCATGGCTATTAAGGCTGCGACACCTTCGGTGATTTCGCGGTTGGAGCCGCTGAAGTTGAAGAAATAACTTGATGCCAGCCAGGTAAATACACCCAGCACGAGCGCGCCTACCCAGCCCATATGTAAATAGATCATGCCGTCTTTGCGTTCGGTCTTGATCAGGAAGGCGGCCAGGGCGGCGACCACCAGGAGTGCCTCAAGACCTTCGCGCAGCAAAATGATAAAGGCGCTGGCGAAGGCGGCGCCGGTCGACAGGGTGTTGCTGCTCAAACGTTCGGCGGCCTGATCCAGCAGATTGTGTACCTGTGAGGCCTGATCTTCCACAAGACTGATGGCATTGCCTCCGCGCACCAAATTACGATACTGGGTCATTTCCGTTTCGATGGTGAGGCGTAATTCGCCATCGACGCTATCGAGACCGTGTTCAACCAACTCGAAGCCTTCCAGATAGGCGGCGACCGCCAGCTGGTAGGCTTCATCATTTTTACCCGCGCGGTAAGCGTCCCGGCTCTTTTCCAGGGTGTCGCGCGCGAAATCCAGGGGTGAGGTGTTGGCGAACAGTGCTTGCGGATTGCTGCGCAGGTAGGCCATGACGGTTGCGCCATCGTCACCATAGGCGAGCTGTGCCTCATGTGGCGTGGTGATGGTGAAGCGCTTCAGGTCAGCAAGCTCACTGGCCGGAGCTTTGTCGGCGAGTACCGCTTTGCCGGCATTCGCCGTAGGAGTGTCTGCAGCCATCTGTCCAACCAGGAAGGCCAGACTCCAGCGGTCTGATTCACTTAACTCATCGAAGCTGCGCATACCGGTATCGGCAACGCCGGCGCTGATGGTGCTGTACAGGCCATAAAGCGTGCGTTGGCTGTAACGCTCGGCATCGGTGAAATCGGTCGGTGCCGGTTCCAGCGTGCGTGCTTGTGGGCCATTACCTTGCCCACTCAGTCCATGACAGGCGGCGCAATTGTCGGAAAACAGCTGGCGCGCACGGGGAAGGTCAGGGGCCATGCGTGGGGAGACGATCACATCGAAGCTCGCGATCAGGCTGTGGCGCAACGTGGCCGAGGCAGCAGCGACGATGTCTGATGATTGGCGTTGCTCAACCATGTGCGCCAGCTGTTGGGCCAGCGTCTGAATAGCGGCGGTATTGGCGTGGTCCGGAAGCTGTCGTGCCTGGTCAATGATGGCGACACTGAAGTCACGCATCTCTGCATATTCGGCCGGATTGATGATCTCGCCGTCACGGACGGCGCCGAGGTAATCGACGCCCACGTAGTCGATCAACTGAACCAGCTTGGGAAGATCTGGGGTCGCCAGCGCAAAACCGGGCAGGGCAAACACGAGCAGCAGAATTGCAAACAGACGTTTCATGGAAGAACCTCGAAACACAGGGTGAATAATGGAACGCAAAATACAATGATTCGCATTCAGAGTAAAGTTACTTGGCAGGTTATTTAAGAGGAATATCTCTTAAGCAATTGATAGTTATATAAACAAAATTTAGATGGCTGAGGAGTTATTGGTCAGGCTAGTGGGTAATACTGTGATCAATTGGCATTGCAGCTAAACGGGCAGGTGCGAAAGGTTTGATGGGCTAAGGTCTGCGCATCGCGTACGCAGACCCTAGGAGCCTGTCGGACTTAGGCGATCATAGCGTTTAGAAATTCAGGGTTGTTGTTTGCCCTGCAGTGATAGTGACGGTCGTAGTACCTACGAAGGTCAGTGAATCCTCTGCAGCCGGATCATCCGTGCCGGCGTCACAGGTAAAGGCCGCGGTATAGGTCCCGGCGTCAAGGAAGGCAACCTGATAGCTGTTGTCAGCATGTTCCCAATCAACAGCTGCGGTTGCTACGGGCTCTACGTCGTTGCCATCGATGTTTATATCATCGGGTGCGGTACCGGCACCTTCGAAGACATACACTGCGGCTATATCCCCGGAAATACATTCAGCACTGATAGTGCTCGAGTCCACTGTACCTGCAAGGCTACCGTCCGTGCTGTTATCCACCAGACGCAACGTCGGGCGCAGATTATAGATGCCGCCGGAACGCTCATGTACCGATTTACGCAGATCGAAATCAATGGTAAATGAAGTAGCGTTGCCCTCAGGTATGGTGATGGGGCGGTTGAGTTTCAATCCCGTCTGATCACCGCTGGGGATACGCATCTCGTGGGGTGTACCACCGATAACAATGTAGGAATCATCGGCCGGATCGCCGCCTTGAGTGGCGTTAACCTTCAGACGCATCCAGGTATAGGTGCCGGCATTCAGGGTTTGCCCATCAAGCAGCACTTCGGCCGTACCACCGGTCAACGCCAGGAGATTAATGCGTTTGGGCTGGGCAAAGTTGATATCAAAGCTGTTGCCATTCGCGGGTTTGATTTCAATGCCGGTAAATTCAACCCAGACGGCATCGGCATTGTCTACGGGGGCATCGGTAATGCTCAGATTCAAGCTGCCGGAGCCGGTGCTACTGCTACCTCCGCCGCCGCAGGCAGTCAGTAGCAATGCGATCGCAAGTGGGAGTAATGCGGCACGCAGGCCGGTCAGTGGTTTGCGAGTCATTAGTAGACCTCCGAAAATTTATGATGGCATCTTAATAAAGATCGATGCTCGATTTGGGCCTGAGTGTCGGATAATCACCGCACCTGATGTGTGTCCATTGTCACAGATCTAGTGGAATATAACGTCGGTAATACTGGATAGAGGGTGTAGTCTATTGGTAAGACTATCAAGATATCTGTCCTAACCTATTGTCCAGTAATAAGTATTGCTAGGGATGTTTGGTGGTTAGGTTCGGCGCAGGCAGGAACAGCAATGGATCGACCCGTGTGTCATTGAGACTCACGCCCCAGTGCAGATGTGGTCCGGTAACGCGTCCGGTCATACCCACGGCGCCGAGGCGGTCGCCGGTCTGGACCTGATCTCCCGGTTTCACATCGATGCGGCTCATGTGGCAGTACATCGTGATCAGGCCTTGGCCGTGATCAATGAACACCGTGTTGCCATTGAAAAAGAACTCGCCGGTATCAATCACTTTTCCAGCGGCTGGGGCGCGAATATCGGCATCTGCGGGTGCCGCGATATCCAGGCCGCTGTGCGGGCTGCGCGGTTGATCGTTAAAGAAACGGCGCAATCCGAACGGACTGCTGGTCGGTCCATCGGCCGGCCAACTGAAGTTGGTGACAACCTCGGTTTGCTCGGTGAATTGTCGCAATGCCTTTTTGATGCGCACCGCATCCGCGCTGATGCGTTCCATATCCATTTTATTTGGTTCGACTTTACGCTTGTCTTTTATGACCAGTCGCTGGGTTTCGTAGGCCTTGTCTGTGACGGTGAAGGGCAGCTGCGCGCGTTTACCATCGGCATGTTTGACGGTCAGGGTGTATTTGCCGGGTTTGGTTTCCAAGGCCAGGCCGATGACGGCATACCACTGTCCCTGTTCCCGCGTTACCAGTACGCGCTTGTTGCCGTAATCGGCGCGCGGCGCCTGCGCATCCGCACCGAGCGCGATAACGGCGACGCCACCCGGCACGGCCTCGGCCTGCGGTAACGCCTGTCCGAGCGTGGGGAGGAGAGTGGTAAGGAGCAATAGAGTGATGCGATGCATGGGGTGCATCTTAACACTTTGGCGTTGAGAGTTTGAAATGCCTGTGTGAGTGATGTTTTGCGAACCGCCAGGACGTCAAGGTCGCCAATGAGACATTTTGAACCGCCAAGAACGCCAAGTGCGCCAAGGTTATTGGGGAAATAGCGCAAATCTCTTGCGAGCCACAGAGTTTCGAATTTCGTTCGTTGGATTTGTCGGACGCGCGGCTAGCGCCGCTGAATCCGACCTACGCAACGCTTGGAATCATCCTGAAAAAATCATTTCAGCCACGGAACACACGGAACACACGGAAGACACTGAAACACAGTGCATTCCTGGAGCGACTATTCACCACCTTGCGGGTGATGGCGGCGCCGGCGTGAAGCTTATGATCTTGCCCGTGTGATTCCGTGGCAAATGCGGATTATAGGATAATGTAGGTCGGATTCAGGCCGAAGGCCGCGTCCGACATTTCTGCTATGCAATGCCTCGTTGTTTATAACGACAGCATTACTTCTCACTTCCATTCACCGTACATCGCAAACGCCCCTGCGCCAATCGCGCTGTCACCTGATCGCCACGCTGTACCTGCTGGGCGTCATGCAACACCTGGCCATCGGTTGTAGTGACGATGGCATAGCCACGCTCCAGGGTAGCTAACGGGCTGACGGTATCCAAAGCTCGCATGGCGCTGGTCAGTTGCTGGCGTAAGCGTTGCAGATGGGTGCGTGTCGCGGTGCGCAGGCGGCGCGTCAGTGCGGCTTCGAGATCGCGCAGATGTTGCAGGCGCGGCGCGGGATGATGGCGCTGCAGGCGCGCAGTCAAGGTGGCGAGTTGCCCACGTCGATGCCGCTGGCCGGCACGCAGCGCGAGTCGTAGACGCTGTTCCAGTTCATCCAGACGTTGAGCACGCTGACGTAAACGTTGTCCGGGATGCTGTTGCTGCAGGCGTTTACTTAACCAGTTTAAACGTTCGCTGAGTCGTTCTTGTTTGCGTCGCAGGCGTTTGTAGAGTTCGCTATCGAGCGCGCGCAGTTGATTTAGCCATTCGTTCTGATCCGGGCTGACCATCTCAGCGGCAACCGAGGGTGTCGGTGCGCGCTGGTCGGCGACGAAATCGGCAATGGTGAAATCCACTTCATGACCAACGCCGCTGACAACAGGGATACCGCAGTCGAAAATGGCGCGCGCCACAATCTCTTCATTAAAGGCCCACAGATCCTCCAATGAACCGCCGCCGCGCGCGACAATCAACACATCACAGTCGCGGCGTTTATCGGCACGGCGAATGGCGGCGGCAATCTCCTTTCCGGCGCCAGCGCCCTGCACCGGTACCGGATAGATCAACACCGGAATCGCCGGAAAGCGCCGTTGTAGCACACTCAAGATGTCGCGGATGGCGGCGCCGGTCGGTGAGGTGATCACACCAATGCGTTTGGGCAGTGATGGCAGCTCGACTTTGTGTGCTGCATCGAACAATCCTTCGACGGCGAGTTTCTGCTTCAACACCTCAAAAGCACGTTGCAGGGCGCCGTCGCCGGCCTCTTCCATACTCTGCACGATCAGTTGGTAGTCGCCGCGCGCTTCGTACAGCGACAGGTTGGCGCGGATTACCACTTGAGCGCCATCTTCGGGACGGAATTTCAGAAACCGGTTGTTGCCGCGGAACATGGCGCAGCGGA
>JBGSOE010000127.1:0-3616 GCA_041739295.1 Thiohalobacterales bacterium
GGCCGCCCGTCGAAGATCCCATCATCGCTACGCACTCCGCATCATCCGATGACCAGAATGATAACTGATGAAACGGCATTATTCAGGAGTGTTTTTCAACACAATAGGTCGAAAGCCGCCACAAATACAATCTGCCTATCACATCTTAGGTCGTTATCTAATCTGATACTGCAGAAAACAAACGTTAGCAAAACATCCGCAGCGTAATACGCTTCGCTATTACGCCCTACATGATCTTCAGCAGTTCACCGCTTTCCAGTAAATCAGCAACCCGCCTCGCTTCAACAGGGCGTTGATCACTGTCTATATCTTCACTGGCATCGATGAAAATAAGTTGCAGGGGATCTTTCTTTATATCGACGGTATAACTCTCGGACCAGGGCAATAAGGTCTGCATCTCAGCACGCCGGGCATCAGCATCAGGCCCGGTGAAGATCATGGCGTAATAGGGTCTGCTGCAGCCGGTGAAATGCCGGCAGGTCAGGCGCGGGTCAGTCAGAAGATGCACACGCGCGGGCAAGCCGCCCAGGGTGTTCACCTCGGCGACCGGACACATCACCAGATAGAATTCAGTGGGTAGATCCGGATGCGAGCGCAACCAGCGTTTGAGAATCGCCGGAACAAAGCCCGCCACCTTGGCCACGGCCCAGCTTTCGACATAGGGCGGTAAACCTTGGATTTCTACGTTATCTGAGAGGGTATCCATATGTTTTTGCCTGGAGGTCAGTTGGGTAAGTATAGATAAAAGAACTCTGTGTTAAGATTTTCCTCAATTAGCAACTTTATATTCAATCCGTTATTCCGGCGCATGCTGGAATCTAGTACCTCGAACACCATGGATTCCGGCATGCGCCGGAATGACGAAGCTCAATTTCTACTCACACACAATATGTAACATCATCATTATGCCTCTGCCTTTACTGCTCGCATCCACCTCACCCTATCGCCGCGAATTGCTTGACCGTCTCGGACTGGAGTTCGCAACCTGTTCGCCGGAGACGGATGAAACTCACAATGACGGCGAAACGCCCAGAGATCTGGTGCTGCGTCTTTCCGAAGCCAAGGCGCGGGCGTGTGCTGCGCGAGGCGGTCCTGCGCTGGTGATCGGTTCGGATCAGGTAGCGGTGGTCGGCGACACCGTGCTGGGCAAACCCGGAACGATTGAGTGTGCCTGTGCGCAGCTTGCGCAACTGTCTGGGCAACGCGTGACCTTCCTCACTGGGTTATGTCTGTACAACAGTGCGCAACAACGTGTGCAGTTGGATCTGGTGCCGTTCACAGTGGTGTTCCGCACACTCTCTATGCAGCAGATTGAAAACTATGTGCAGCGTGAACAGCCGCTCAATTGCGCGGGTAGCTTCAAATCGGAAGGACTGGGTGTTGCTCTGTTCGAACGTATGGAGGGCGATGACCCAACGGCGTTGATCGGACTGCCGCTGATTCGGCTGGTGTCGATGCTGGAGGCGGAAGGTGTGGCGGTGTTAGGCTGAGACGTTTCAATATTTATGTAGCCTGGGTGGAACGCAGTGAAACCCGGGGCTCGCTGCGTTCCACCCAGGCTACGAACTCTAATAACTTCGTCATTCCGGCGAATGCCGGAATCCATGCAGTTCAAGACACAGGATTCCGGCATTCGCCGGAATGACGGAGTAGTAATTGATTCGAACCGTCGTAGGAGCAGCCTTGGCAGTGAAGTTATTCGCGGCCAAGGCTGCTCCTACGGGGCACACAGATTAGCGCAGGGTCAACCCACCGGTCATTTTCACCAGCGCACTGGCCATGGCTGTACCCATACCCTTTGCAAACTTCTCAAAGAAGTCCGGTTGTATGGTGAAGTCCACGATCTCTTCCTCGCCAATTACTTCGCGAGCGACATAGCTGGAGCTGCCGAGTTCATCAACCAGACCCAGTTCGACGCCCTGCTCACCCGACCAGACCAAACCCGTGAAGATGCGGTCATCCTGCTTTAGACGGTCACCACGTCCCTGCTTCACGGTGTCAATGAACTGCTTGTGAATATCCTTGAGCAGGCCCTGCACGTGTTCTACATCTTCCGGTTTACTTGGCAGAAAAGGATCGAGGAAGCCTTTGTGCTCACCCGCTGTCAGCAGACGACGTTCGATGCCTAGCTTTTGCATGGCATCGACAAAACCGAAACTGTCCATGCGCACGCCGATGGAACCGACGATGCTGGCCTTATCGACATAGATTTTATCCGCTGCGACGGCGATGTAGTAGCCGCCCGAGGCACAGATATCCGTGACAACGGCATATAAAGGAATATCCGGATGCGCTGTACGCAGGCGGCGCATTTCATCATTGATGTAACCGGCCTGAACCGGGCTTCCGCCGGGGCTATTGATGCGCACAATCACGCCAGCCGTCTTACCATCGTCAAACGCGGCACGCAGACCGGTAATAATGTTATCCGCGCTGGCATCAGCACCATCGGCGATGATGCCGCTGATTTCGACCAATGCTGTATGGCGACCGACTTTCGCACTGACGGTTTCCCAGCCATCCGACCGGAAGGCAAACAGCACAGCGAACAGATAGACAAAAATGAGCGCTTTGAACAGAATGCCCCAGCGGCGAGTACGGCGCTGTTCATTGAGCGAGGCAAAGGCGAGTCGGTTTACCAACTCGCGTTCCCATTGCACGTCCCCTTGAGCTTTCTGGGTATCAGCGGTGTTGCTGTCCGAGCTCATCGGTTCCGGTTTGTTGGCATTCCATTCATCACTCATCGCCACTTAACTCCAAAATTATTCGCCGTATCAACGGCCGACGTGTTTCCGTGTTGTATTGGGCTGGTCAGCGATTTCCGCCAGCCAGTCCGATAATTCTGTGATCCGATCCAGACAGGTCAAGGGTGCATGTCGTTGGAGACGCTCCCACTCGTGTACACCATAGGACACTGCGACCGGATGCGCCTGCGCATTACAGGCCATTTCCATATCATATTCAGTATCGCCGATCATCAGCGTCTGTTCCGGCGCAATGCGCAATTCAGACATGATCTGTTCCAGCATCAGCGGATGCGGCTTGGAACGGGTTTCATCCGAACAGCGCGTGGCATCGAACAATGCGGTCAGTCCGGTCTCACTCAGTACCTTGTCCAATCCGCGCCGGCCTTTGCCGGTAGCAACGGCCAACTGGAATCCTTCTCCCTTGAGAAACTGCAACGTCTCTTCGACACCGGGGAATAAAGGTGACTGCTGATAACCTGCCAACCAATGATCACGGTAGCGGTCAGCCATGGCAACCACCAAGCTGTCGTCCGCCTGCGGATAAAGGGCGGTCACCGCCTCATGCAATCCCAGTCCGATAATATTTTTGACTTGGTCTGCGCTGCGCGGCTCCAGTGAAAGGTCCGCGATGGCCGCTTGCATACAGGTAACGATTTGGACTTCGGAATCCATCAAGGTTCCGTCCCAATCGAATACCAGGAGTTTGATATCGTACATTATGAATGAATTCCGTTACGGCGAAGGCGCGCCATTGTACCCGACCAGATCGGCGCTGCCCTGTGAATCTTCAATGAATGTGGTTATTCATAACCGTCATTCCGGCACATGCTGGAACCCAGTGGGAAATGTCGGACGCGGCCTTCGGCCTG
>JBGSOE010000136.1:0-3240 GCA_041739295.1 Thiohalobacterales bacterium
GGCGAACTGTCGCAACATGCCGATGCGCGCGTGCGGGCGGATGCCTGTCACTACCTGGGGCTGACGGGCGATGCCGCCGCGAAGCACTGGCTGGATGCGCGCCTCAATGATGAGGATGCAGACGTGCGGGAGATTGCGGCGGAGAGTTTGCAGACGCTGCCGAATGACCCCGGCCTGCGCGATGTCACGCACACATGAACACGGATTCGACGAGGGGCGCCCCATGAAAATCGGGCTGACCTGCCTGCCGACCGGATCACTCTAGGCAAGCTGGCAACTCAGGCTTGCTCAAACGAGCAAGTTTTATGACCATACGGAAATCACGGATCGATTCGTGATCCCATTCATTCATTTTTCCCGGAAGCCCACATGAATTCGTCCCTCATCACCTGTCTCCCCATCGTTGTCGGCAGCCTCCTGGCCCAGTCCGTCCACGCCGAATCCGCCCCGGCCACCCCCCTCAGGAGCGGCAAGCAGGTATACAACGAAGTCTGTTCTTCCTGTCACAAAACAGGCGTGGCGCATGCGCCCAGATTCGGGAACAAGGCCGACTGGGCGCCCCTCATCGCGGAAGGCCAGGACATCCTGACGGCGCATGCCTGGGTCGGCGTTCGTGCCATGCCTGCCAAGGGTGGCAAGCCGGATCTCAAGCTGGCCGAGTTTGCCCGCGCGGTCGCCTACATGGCCAGCCAGGCAGGCGGCAACTGGAAGGACCCCGACGCCGGCATGATGCACAAGATCCGCAAGGAGGCGGAAATGCGGCTGGAGAAATCGATCAGGGAAGCCGAGGCGATGAAGAAGGAACTGCACCGCCTGAACGAGGAAGACGATTGAGTGGTGCCGTAGTGATGGCGTTTGATTCGATGGGTTGTTTTGCCGGAGCGGTGAGTGTCACTTGATTTAACCGTAGCAGTCACTCACCTACTGATAGCTGACATGCCGAAATCGGCCATCTGAGCATTTCTTCCAAGACAGACATTCGGTCCGGATTACCATTACATATACGGACAGAAAGACGCGACGGACCGACCTTGAATCAAGCAGTTACGGCACATCAGCATGCTTTGCAAATTTAATGATACAAACCAAGCGGTCTGATGAATAACTGTTAGACACCTTTACCTTTCCCACACGAGGAGGCTACTCCCATGAGACACCACACCTTTCTGATCAGACATTTACTCGGTTCCGTGCCAGCGAGTTTCATCATGGTGTTGGCAGCGATCATAGTCACAGGTCCAGCTGCTGCCGATGACTGGCCCACGCTGCGCACAGGAATGTGGGAGTTCAGCCGCACTATCGAGACCCCCGGCACGCCGGGCAAACCTCAGATAATCCGGACAAAGAAGTGCACGAACCCGAGCGACGACATGAAGAAGCAGAATGAGATGTTGACAAAGGGTGGATGTAAGTTCTCCGCTGTCACCCGGTCGGGGAATACCTATACCTATTCAGCGGTTTGCAAGCTCAAGGTTGCCTCGGGAACGTCAAAGAGCGTGCTTACGGTCGAGAGCGATAGCGCATACATGATTCGCATCGAGTCGGACTTTGGTGGCGAGCAGACACGTGAACTACTGCGAGCAAGACGGTTGGGCGACTGCTGACCATAAACGTGCCTAACCGTCTTTCCTAGGGGTATGCAGCGCGATGGTGGCCGGCTCGGCCCGCAACTCGTCGTTGCCGACAACTCGGCACACTGGACGTCCAGATATGGCAGCGTGGTCACGACAATTTATGGTGTCGGTACTGCAGACGGCGTCAATGAAAAAGGCTAGCAATTCACATGCTTTATCTGACAGCAACCGATTTCGGTCCACGCGACTAAACCAAGATCGGCGTGCACGCTGGATTGTGGGGTCAGTATCTCCTAGACAATGCCGAGACCGTTGCCGAAGCATTAGCGCTAATGAAAGGAGTGCGGCCGGTGATGGTTTCGGTGGACGGGATAGATGCGGCCGTCCACCTCGCCATCGAGGATGCCGTCGGTGATTCAGCCATCATTGAATACATCGGCGAAAAACCGGTGGTACATAATGGCCGCCAATATCGCGTGATGACCAACGATCCTGCCTATGACGAACAACTGGCAAATCTTGCTCGCTATGACTTCACCAATGCGACTCGGCAGACAGCATTGCCGGGCAATGTCGATCCCCGTGATCGTTTTGTCCGCTCGACCCATTATCTGCAAATGCTGCCCGAGCCCTGGTCGGGGCGCGAGGCCATCGCGGACATCCTCGCAATCGCGCGCAATGCTTCAGTACCTTTCGGTGCGCCTAACAATGCTCCGGGCACGCTCTACAACACTGAGTACCGCACTGCGATCGACCTCACGAACCGTCGCTATTTCTTCGAACTGACAACCACACCCAACGTGCTATGGATGGACTTAGCCAAGTTCAACTTCAAGGCCGGGGCGCCGGTGATGATCCTTGATCCGGATAACACTGACCTTTCCGGTAACGTATCGGCGAAATTCCAGCAGGCCAAAGCCGCGCCGTTCTAAGCTGCCCAACAAGTCGCTCCAGCGGCCGGCCCTTGCGGGCCGGCCCTGAGCCCTGACATAGAACGTCTGCTTTTCGAACCAGCCGACCTCCGCTATGGGTCGAGGGCCGTCTGTTACGCCTTGACCGACCACTGGCTGCTCAAGTCGAAAATCTGCCCGTTGCACCCGCCCCAGGCTGACTTAAACTGGCCAGCGATGATGCGGTGACCGGTCAGTCATGTTGGCCTGATTTCACATTCAGCGCCTAAACTTCGTTGCCGCCGTCCGTGGGCGAATCCCGGATTGCACCCACCGTTAGCCGTTTAACCTCAACCCTGGTTTGAGCACGCACCATGTCCGTCCCCGCCGCCTATCTGGGCGTCATCCTTATCTGGTCGACGACGCCGCTCGGCATTCAATGGAGCGCGCAGGGGGCGACATTCAGTTTCGCGGTAATGGCGCGGATGCTGATCGGGCTGGCGATCTGCCTGCTGTTGGTGCGCGCGACGCGCACCGCATTTCCCTTCAATCCGGCGGCGCGACAGCTTTACCTGATCAGCGGCCTGTCGATTTTCGTGGCGATGCTGCTCACCTACTGGGGCGCATTGCACATTCCGTCGGGGCTGATTTCGGTGATCTTCGGGTTGTCGCCGCTGGTGACCGGGGTGTTCGCGGCATTGTGGTTGAGTGAGCGCACGCTTACGCCGCTGCGTCTGACCGGGCTTGCGCTGGCGCTGGGCGGGCTGTGGGTCATC
>JBGSOE010000169.1:0-7752 GCA_041739295.1 Thiohalobacterales bacterium
GCGGCGATTCGGGAACGCCAGGGCAAACCCGGCATCACGCAGCTTGGCCATCAGATAGTTGGCGTTGAGCGTAGCGTATTCGGCCACCCGATGCATACCTTCGCGACCCAGCAGGCGGGCGTAGATATAGGCACGCAACAACACGCCGGCATTACCCATGAAGGCCGACAGCCTACCAATGGACTGCGGCTTTTCCTTTTCGGTGATCCAGTGATATTCATCACCGTCGTAACCGACCATCGGCACCGGCAAGAATGGCTCAAGTCGCTTACTTACGCCGACCGGACCTGCGCCCGGACCACCGCCGCCATGTGGCGTCGAGAAGGTTTTGTGCAGATTCATGTGGATCACGTCGAAGCCCATGTCGCCGGGACGTACCTTGCCCAGAATCGCGTTCAGGTTGGCACCATCGTAATAGAGCAGGCCACCGGCCTCATGCACGATCTTGGCGATCTCCTTGATGCGCCGCTCGAACACACCCAGCGTCGATGGATTGGTGAGCATGATACCCGCCGTGTGCGGACCGACCGCTGCTTTCAGCGCTTCAATATCGACATCGCCCTGCTTATCAGTCGGGATCTCGCGCACCTCGTAACCGCACATCGTCGCCGTCGCCGGATTAGTGCCGTGCGCCGCATCCGGAACCAGAATTTCGCGCCGCGCGGAATCGTTACGCGCATCATGATAGGCGCGGATCATCGCGACACCCGCAAATTCACCCTGCGCGCCGGCTGCCGGTGTCAGTGACACCGATTGCATGCCAGTGACCTCTTTGAGCATCTCCTGCAATTCATACATGCAAGCCATGAAGCCTTGCCCTGCCGAGGCCGGCCCGAGCGGGTGCCGCGCCAGCAGGCCCGGCAGCATCGAGTAAGTGTTACAGCCACGCGGGTTGTACTTCATGGTGCAGGAGCCGAGCGGATAGAAATGTGTGTCGATGGAGAAGTTCTTCTGCGACAGGCGCGTGTAATGACGCACAGCCTGCAGTTCGGAGACCTCCGGCAAACCTGGGACTTCAGCTCGCAACTGGCTTGCGGGAATGTCGGAGCAGTCTGCCGCTATGAACGGTGATTGGGCGGTGGCGGCGCGGCCAGTCCGGGAGTGTTCGAATATCAGCATGGGTGTCTCGTTAATTTATCTATATTCATGTCATGTACTAGGTAATCAATTTATGTCGATACACCTTAACCTTTATTTCGCCCTGTCTGGGCGAGGTACTTTTCTTTGGGCAAGCAAAGAAAAGTACCCCACGCAGCCAGCGCGGAACCTCGGCCAAAAACAGGCCCCGCGCGTCGCAACAGATCAAACTCTATTTCAGAACGGCAAGCGCCTTATCGTAATCCGGCTCCTGCGCGATCTCCGGCACCAATTCCGTATACACAACCTTGTCATTCTCATCCAACACAACCACGGCACGCGCCGTGATGCCGGCCAGCGGGCCATCGGTGATCAGCACGCCATAATCTTTTGCGAAAGTCTTACTGCGCATCATTGACAAGGGAATGACTATGTCGACGCCCTCGCCCTTGCAAAAACGACCCATCGCGAATGGCAGATCCGCAGAGATCACCAGCATAACAACATCGCTACGACCCTTGGCAAGGTCATTAAATTTCTTGGTCGAGGTCGCGCAGACACCGGTATCCAGGCTGGGCACAATATTGAGCAGCTTCTTCTTGCCTTTGTAATCGGCCAGGCTGCGATCCCCCAGATCACTGTCGACCAGTTTGAAATCGGGGGCCTGGCTGTTTACCTTGGGCAGATCGCCATTGGTGTTGATCGGATTGTTGTGCAGGGTAATCTGGGCCATGTGTTGCTCCTCCTGTTGTTCAAAATCCAAAAAATTGTTTCACACCAGAGAACACAAAGTCCGCGATGGCATTATCCGAAACATTATTCTTTGCAAGCTTTGCGTTCTCTGGTGTGCATCTTTAGTACTTACGCCATTTTTGGTTTAACTGGGCAACCGGCAGTGGTTTGGCGTTGAATCAACTTATTCATGTGCTCGGCGTACAGATCCAAATCTGCCTCACTCTTGGTCTCGGTCGCGCAGACCAGCAGGGTATTTTTCAGCTCTGGGTATTCCTGCTCCAGCTCATAACCGGCCAACAAATTATGCGCTGCCAACGAGCGCGTAATGCCGCTCAAGGGTACCCGCAGACGCAGCGCACACTCATGGAAATACGGCCGCGAGAAGACAGGTTCGACCTGCGCATTGGCGCTGAGTTTGGTAACCAGACTGCGCGTGTTGGCGTGACAGGCCTGCGCCACCTTCTGCAGACCAACACCGCCGACGATAGCCATATGGATAGTCGCAGCGGTCACGAGTAAGCCTTGATTGGTGCAAATGTTCGAGGTCGCCTTGGACCGGCGGATATGCTGCTCGCGCGCCTGCAAGGTCAGGGTATAACCAACGCGCCCATCACGATCGACAGTGCGACCGATGATGCGGCCCGGCATCTGCCGCACATGTTCCTTGCGACAGCAGATGAAACCGAAGTATGGGCCACCGGACGACAAAGGCACACCCAGGGGCTGACCTTCGCCACAGACGATATCCACGCCTTTCTCGCCCCACTGACCCGGCGGTTTCAGGAGCGCCATAGCCACAGGATTCACCACACCGACCGCGAGCGCATTATTGGCATGCGCCCAATTGGTCAGGTCGTCGACGTCTTCGAGCACACCAAAGAAATTCGGCTGGGCGATGACCACTGCGGTGATGTCCTGACCTGCATATTGCGCCAGCGCTTCCACTGGCGTGTGACCGCCCTTCGGATCATAGGGCACTTCAATAAGTTCGATACCTTGATTGCGCACAATAGCGTGCGTGGTCTTGCGATAATTCGGGTGCACCGCAACTGGCATCAGAATGCGCTTGGCCTTGGAAGCACGATTAGCGCGCACGGCCATCAGCACCGCTTCGGCCAGTCCCGAGGCACCGTCATACAGCGAGGCGTTGGAGACATCCATTGCCATTAACCGCGTCATCATGGTCTGGTATTCGTACAGTAGCTGCAGCGTGCCCTGGCTGGCCTCGGCCTGGTACGGCGTATAGGCACTGTAGAATTCACCGCGCGTGGTTATTTCCCATACTGCCGCCGGGATGTGGTGCTCGTAGGCACCGGCGCCGATGAAGCACAGTGGCTGTCCGTCGCTGGCGGCACGCGCACTCATCAGCCGACCGATTTCATGCTCGGTCTGCGCAATCGGGATGGCATCCAGCTTGCGCGGCGTGCGCAACTCTTTGGGGATTTCATCGAACAGCGCCTCGATATCGCCAGCGCCAATAGCAGCCAGCATGTCTTGGACGTCCTGTTCGGTATGTGGGATAAACGGCATTGCGTATTCCTACCTGGCATGGAAGCAAAATCTTTTTTACACCAGAGGGCGCAGAGAACACTGAGATTATCTTTTTATAATAAACAACTCAGTGTTCTCTGTGCCCTCTGGTGTGCAATAAAATCCAATCTTAATGCTCTTCCGCTGCCAGAAAGGCTTCGTAAGCAGCGGCATCCATCAGACCGTCGGCCGTTGCGGCATCCGCCAGCTTTAGTTTCAACAACCAGCCACTGCCATAAGGATCATTGTTCACCGACTCCGGCGCATCAGCCAGTCCGGCATTGCCTTCGATGACTTCACCGGCGACCGGCGCGTACACATCCGATGCGGCCTTTACTGATTCCACTACTGCACAGGCTTCACCGGCCTTGAGGCTACGACCTGCGTCCGGCGCTTCGACATAGACCATATCGCCGAGCTGATCCTGCGCGTGATCGGTGATGCCGATGGTCGCGGTGCCATCGCCATTCAGTTTCATCCATTCATGGCTCTTGGTGTATTTCAGATCGGCCGGGACAGTACTCATGGTGCGTTCCTCTTAATCCTGAATATGAAAAAATAAAATTTCATTGAAAAAACGGGTGTCAGAGACGAATGGCACTTACTTAAGTCCAGAACCAAAAACGATGGCCACGGAATCCACGGAAGCACACGGAAATAACGGTAGAATTAAGCCTTTTTTCCGTGTGCTTCCGTGGCTAAATATTACGGTGCCAGGTGGTATTTGTCTCTGACCCCCCATTTATTCTGACTAGATACTGATCTTTATTTCGCCATTACGCACAAACGGCAACTTAACGATGCGCGCGGGTTCGCGGCGACCGCGGATATCAACCTCACAACTCTCGCCTTTCGCATCCGCGGGTATACGCGCCAACGCGATGGAACGACCCAAGGTCGGTGAGAAGCTGCCGCTGGTAATCTCACCCGCGCCGGCGCTGGTAAGTACCGTTTGATGATTGCGCAGCACGCCCTTGCCTTCCAGCAACAGCGCGACGAGTTTACTGCCAGCGCCGTCTTTACGCTGTTGATCCAGCACCGCTCGACCGATGAAATCTCGCTCGGCCGGGTCCCAACCAATGGTCCAATTCAAACCTGACTGCAGCGGCGTAATCTCTTCGGTCATATCCGAGCCGTACAGATTCATGCCTGCCTCCAGGCGCAACGTATCACGCGCGCCTAGACCGATCGGGCGCACACCGCGTTCGGCAAGCGCATCCCATAAACGCTCGACGTCCTTCGCCGGTAGAACAATCTCGAAACCATCCTCGCCGGTATAACCGGTGCGAGCGACAAACCAGTCGTTCTCTTCAACGCTGGGCACCGCAAAAAAAGGCTCCAGCACAGCGGCACAATCGCGCAGATTGGGCTCCAGCAAGTCCAGCACATGTTCGCGCGCGGCCGGACCTTGTACGGCAATCATGGCCAAGTCGGCACGCTCGCGTACCGTAACGTCGAAGGCTTTCGCATGGGTTTTCAACCATGCGAGGTCTTTATCACGAGTGCCGGCATTGACTACCATGCGGAAGAAATCCTCCCGGATGAAGTAAACGATCAGGTCATCGATGACACCGCCGCGTTCGTTGAGCATGCAGCTGTACAACGCCTTACCGGGCGCCTGCAGACGATCGATGTTGTTAGCCAAGAGATTGCGCAGAAAGGCGCGGACCTGTTCACCGGTGAGATCCACCACACACATATGCGACACGTCGAACATGCCGGCACTCTCGCGCACTGTGTGATGTTCTTCGACCTGAGAACCGTAATTGATGGGCATTTCCCAGCCGGCAAAATCGACGATCTTGCCGCCCATGCGGACGTGCGCATCGTACAGCGGGGTATGCTGACCCATAGTGACACTCCGAAGACAGAATAGGGGGACGTGTGGTGCGGCGCGAAAAATAGAATGCAACAGCCGACACGTCTGCCGTCGCCCCTCTGTCCACAAACCTGAGAGTTTGAGCACAACAGACAGCTCTGAGATGAGTGCCGTGTACCGCCCCTTCGGTGGGCCAGCATCCAGTTCGAATCGAACCGATCTGACCGCTCTCCAGAGTCAACGTCCTGCCGCGGTCCTTTTGCCTGAGCGTTTCCGAGCGAGTTGCGCCTTCGGCGTCCCGAGGTGTTCTTCGGGCCCTCTCCCACGACAGCTTTCGTTGAGGCGCCGACTATAACTGGCGGCCCTGCGGATGCCAAGCCCCGTTTGGTCCATGCTGAAGATCGGTCTCGCGCAAAGACGCCTAGGCGCCAAGTAAAACAATGTCAAGTCAAAGGAATAGAACGTTAGGGCACCGCGGAAGTGGGGACAGATCTTTAGCTCTGTCCCCGGCAGTGCGGACCACGCGGATAAACGAAGCCGCAGCGGGCCTCGAAGGTGATTGTTTGGTGGCTCCGTTTGGTTGTGTGGAACCACAACGGGGACAGAGCTAAAGATCTGTCCCCACCGCGGCGGTATATCGGAGAGGCGGCTTCGCTTTGCTGAAAAATAGGGGTCAGAGACGAATTCCACCGCCGCAGTGATGTCGTTACAGCAGGCAGTACTTAATTCGTCTCTGACCCCTATTTTTCCCTATTTTTCTCACCCCCGCGCCATGCGCGGTAGATCACCTTCCAACCCCATCGCATGGCGCGCGATCACTTGTTTAATCGGACCCAGACGATCGACCAACCCTAGCCCCAGGGTGCGAACTGCGCGCACCGGCCCGACCGATTCCCCAAACAGGGTCTTGAAACCGTCCATAGCGCGCTGCATGGCGTGGTTATTACCGTGACGCCAACGCTCGTAACGACGCAAATTGTTCAGCCTACCCAGGTCGCGGCCATTCCGCGCGGTTTCCAGGAGCACCTCGGCAAGGGCGGCAGCATCCAACAAGCCTAAATTCACGCCCTGACCTGCCAGCGGGTGGATCACATGCGCGGCGTCACCGATCAACGCCAGGCGTTCACTGACATAGCGCGTGGCATGTAGGCGCTGCAGCGGGAAGCGCACGCGCTCCTCGACGCCAATGACAGCACCCAAGCGATGCGCGAACGCCGTACTGAGTTCGTTCAGAAAATCGGCGCTGTCGAGATCGCACAGCAGGGCCGCCTGTTGTGGTGTCGTCGACCAAACAATCGAGCTGCGGCCATCTCGTAAAGGTAGGAAGGCCAGCGGTCCCGTGGGCAGAAAGCGCTGCCACGCGGTTTCCTGGTGGGATTGCTCGGTCGTTACGACTGCGACCACCGCTTCCTGATCATACGGCCGCGCCTCAATAGCGATACCGGCCATACCGCGCACGCGCGACTGGGCGCCATCGGCCCCCACCAATAGCCGCGCAGACAACATGCGCCCTCCATCGAGCGTGATACGCGCGCGCTCCGCATCGATTTCAAAACCCATCAGCTCTGCCGGGCAAAGTCGGTCTAAACTCGGCAGCACTTCCATACGCGCATTCAGTGCCGCCTGGATCACACGCTGCTCGATGATATAGCCCAGGGTCGGCTCACCCAGATCCGCGCTATCGAAATGAATCTCGCCCGCGCCACTGGCATCCCACACATGCATATCGCGGAATGGGCTGATACCCCCTTGTTCGATGGCATCCCACACATTGATGGCGCGGAAGATGCGCTCCGATGCGCGCGTCACGGCGAACACCCGCAAATCAACACTACCGGCGGACCATACCCGCGGCGACTCGCGCGCTTCGATAACCGCCACGCACATCCCTTCCTGAGCAAGTGCGCAGGCCAAGGTGCCGCCGACGCAGCCGCCACCGATAATGGTGATGTCGTAGTTGTTATCAGATGCTGGCATTCGACCCCATCACAACGCTCCACCAAAGTGGGGACAGATCTTCAGCTCTGTCCCCGTCCGTGCGGACCACACAGATGAAAGAAACCGCAGCGGACCTCAACGATGGTTTATTGCGGCTCCGCTTTGCTGAGTGGAACCACGACGGGGACAGAGCTGAAGATCTGTCCCCACCTCGGCGGTATATCGGGGCTGGAAAAAACATCCTTACCTTCACAGCCCCAAACCCCTCGCCAAGCGTGGCAGCTTACCGGCACGGCCCATGGTCAAACGCGCGAACAGCCGCTTGGCCGGCGGACACAGATCCAGCGCGAGCATGCCGAGATTGCGCGCCAGCGCGATGGGTGGGAAAGAAACTGTGAACACCCTTGTCAGCCCATCGGTAAAAGCAATGACGCGGCGGTGATCGCCACTGCGCCAATCGGCATAGCGACGCAGTACTGATTCATCGCCGATATCCTGGCCCGCACGCTTGGCCTCCATGACAACCTCGGCCAGTGCCGCGACATCACGCAGACCGAGATTGAAACCCTGTCCCGCAATCGGGTGCAAGGTGTGTGCGGCATTGCCGATCAGGGCCAAACGCGGCCGCACCGATTCAAGGGCACGCACCAGAC
>JBGSOE010000175.1:0-24685 GCA_041739295.1 Thiohalobacterales bacterium
ATGAGAAGGACGACCGCCATCGGCTGGATGACCGCAGTCGCTACGTTCTGGGCTGGACCAACACGGCAAAGATCGCCGCGCTCGAAGCCAAAGCAAGAAAGTTGGAGGCGAATCTGGGCGAGTTGGGCAGCCTCATTGGCAAGATCCAGGCCGAACAGAATGCACTTAAGGATCGCCTCACGGCGCTGTCGAAACTGGAAGAGTTCGACGATTTTCGCGAACTCGACTGGCAGTCCCTTGCCATGGAGGTGGCTCAGCTTAGGGACGAGAAGCAAAGGCTGGAATCCGCCTCCGATGTGCTGAAGCAACTGACCGA
Organism: Thiohalobacterales bacterium; assembly: GCA_041739295.1. Classification (GTDB taxonomy): domain Bacteria; phylum Pseudomonadota; class Gammaproteobacteria; order Thiohalobacterales; family Thiohalobacteraceae; genus JAHJQQ01. The sequence goes on from JBGSOE010000175.1 coordinate 317, forward strand.
GCGGCTGGACGAGATCGTCGCAGCATTGAAAGGCACGGAAGTCCAGCTGGAAGAGCACAAGGACAAACGCTCCAAAGCCGAGCAGAAGAAAAACGATGCCGAAGCCTTGCGCGTTCAAACGCAAGCGGCACTGGATGAACCAACCATTGTTACCCACTCCGCATACTTCGAGCGACTCGACACCGAACGCAGCAAGGCGTTGGGCGAGCATCAGCTCACGATCGAATCCTGCGACAACTGCGAGCGCGAAATGCGCGATTTGCTGCAGACCAGGATCGATGCCGAGGACCAGAAGCTCAAACGCCTGCGCGACAAGATCATCCAGGCGATGGCGGCATACAAAGAAGAATTCAAGCTGGATACCGCAGAGGTCGATGCCAGCATCGAAGCCGCTTTCGAATACCAGAACATGCTCAACCGCCTAAAGGCCGACGACCTGCCGCGTTTTGAAGCGCGCTTCAAGGAACTGCTGAATGAGAACACCATACGCGAGGTGGCGAACTTCCAGTCGCAGTTGGCTCGTGAGAAAGAAACGATCAAGGAGCGTATCGCGCGCATCAACGAATCGCTTACCCAGATCGACTACAACACCGGTCGCTATATTGTTCTGGAAGCTCAACCAACGCCGGATGCCGACATCCGCGATTTCCAAACCGAACTGCGCGCCTGTACCGAAGGGGCACTGACCGGTTCTGACGACAGCCAATATTCCGAAGCCAAGTTCCTGCAGGTAAAACACATCATCGAGCGCTTTCGTGGACGCGAGGGTCTTTCCGAGCAGGACCGACGCTGGGCCACCAAGGTCACCGATGTGCGCAACTGGTTCGTGTTTGCCGCGAGCGAGCGCTGGCGCGAGGACAATAGTGAACACGAGCACTATTCGGACTCGGGCGGCAAGTCGGGAGGTCAAAAAGAGAAATTGGCCTACACCATCCTGGCGGCGAGCCTGGCCTATCAGTTCGGTCTTGAATGGGGTGCAGTACGATCCCGAACTTTCCGTTTCGTGGTGATTGACGAAGCCTTCGGACGTGGCTCTGACGAATCCGCGCAATACGGCCTGCGGTTGTTTGCCCAACTCAACTTACAGATCCTGATCGTTACGCCCTTGCAGAAGATTCATATCATCGAACCTTTCGTTTCCAGCGTGGGGTTTGTCCATAACGAGGAAGGCCGCGCCTCCATGCTGCGCAATCTCTCAATTGAGGAGTACCGCGCGGAGAAGGCGCGGATAGTCGGATGACTTGGACAACACCGGTCGACCTGCGTACCCAAGTGCAGAAGCTGTGGGACCGGGGGGAACTGCTGGCCAGTATTGTCACTGGCAAGTCGCTATTCCCGAAGCGTTTGGTACTAAGGGGACCCACGTCGGCTGAGATGACCGACCGCTTTGATGAGGTACGCGCCTGGATCGGCGAGCTTCGGCCAATGCCTCACTGCCGGGTGGAGATGCGTGAATTCAAGCACCGCGTGTTCGGAACAAACGCTGTGCCCCATGAGGCATGGATTGATACTGTCGAAGATGCCTGCGTGTTTATCGGCAAGCAACGGGATGTCGCCCGCTTCACTGCGTTGACTGACGTGACGCGCATGCGCCAGCCGCAACTGCTGGGCTGGCTGGCCAAACGACCACTCCAGGCACTGGCGCGTTTTGATGAGTGGAGTCGGCTGCTGGAAATCGTCGCTTGGCTGCAGGCCCATCCACGTCCTGGCGTGTACCTCAGGCAGGTAGACATTCCTGGCGTGCACAGCAAGTTCATTGAAGCCCATCGCAGCATGCTCGTAGAGTTACTGGATATCATCTTGTCACCTGAGGCAATCGATCCGACAGTATCCGGAGTGAGTCAATTCGCGAAGCGTTACGGGTTTCGTGACAAACCACTGCGCATCCGCTTCCGCGTTCTCGATCCACAGCACACCCTTCTGCCCGGCGACCAAATGCAGGACATCACCCTCGATGCCGCGAGCTTTGCCCGGCTTGACTGCGCTGCCTCACGGGTTTTCATCACCGAGAACGAGATCAACTTCTTGGCCTTTCCACCAATCAAGGACAGCTTGGTCATTTTCGGTTCGGGATACGGTTTCGAGATGCTGCGCGAAGCCGCATGGCTTTCACGCTGCCGCGTCCATTATTGGGGTGATATCGACACCCATGGCTTCGCGATTCTTGACCAACTACGCAGCCAGTTCGACCATGTGGAGTCGTTTCTGATGGACCGAAACACTCTGCTGGCATTTGAAACCCTATGGGGCAAGGAAGAGAAACAGACGCTGCGCGACCTGCCCAAACTGACCGCTGAGGAAAGGACACTCTACGATGATTTGCGGGACAACCGAATCCGCGAAAAGCTGCGTCTTGAGCAAGAGAGAATCGGATACAACTGGGTGGAGTCCGCATTGTCGGCGCTCACGTAAAAAGTGAAAATGCCAGTGCGGTTCCCTCCAACACGCGAAGAGTAAAACGAACGTGGGAGCGGCGAATAAGGAGTGCTGAAATTCTCTGTGGCAGCTTGGAAACAGATTGCCACTGCTACGTCCCCCCGATTCCACGAACTTAGAGGCTATATCGATGCCCAATAAGTCTAATAGGCCCTGGTAGTGAACCCAGGAAAGCTCGTCAGGCCGCAGCTACTGCCGACGCGGCCTCGGTCAGCCGCACGACGAAATCCTCCAGTGTCATATCCAGCCGTTCAATGCCCTGCTCGTTGAGAAAGCGCTGTTCGTTGCGCGTGAGTTCGCCGGGAATCACTGCCCAGTGGCGCGCCGATGATCGCTTCATGATCTGACGCGCGAAGATGCGTTCGAGCTGGGTGGAGAAGCGGCAGCCCAGGAACAGGAAATGTCGGTCGACACGCAGTTTCTGTACCTCTTTTGGAATCGGCGTCTGGATGTCGATCTCGGTAAGCACCTCGACGAAATCGGTATCCGATACCAGAAAATTCGCCGCCGGTGCGACTGAACCGAGTGGCTGATAGAGTAGCGTTGACATGGCCACCGGAGCCTCCAAGCGCGCTGCACCCGCTGCCGGCATCCCATTTGTGTTTGTATGTGCAGCGTCTGCAACAAACCAGTGTATCCAGTTGCCAAAATGCTCGGATTGGCTGACACCCTGTGCCATTGCCCAATCGCTACGGCCCTGCAACGCACGCTGCGGCAGGTCATCGTACCAGGCATGCACAAGCAGCGGCAGCACCGGCAATGCTGCAAGATACTGGTGCAGCGCGGTTGGCGGCACAGTGTGGTCGAACGCCTCGGTCATCGCTTTTTTCACGGTCTGACGATGCTTGAAGTTTTCAATGAACTGCGCGGCGGCGGTGAGGTTGTTGCGAATCTTGGCCGGCACACTCGCCTTAGCGGTGAGCCGTTCGACCAATGCCAGTGGTGTAGCTGGCAATGGGCAATCGTCACCGGCCAGTTCGAGTACACTTGGCCCGAGATATGGGATGGCGTGGCCGGCATGCAATGCAGCGAGAATCTCTTCGATGATTTGTGTTGGCATGGCCTACTCCAATTTGAGTGTTTCAATCTGCCCGCGCGCCATACGAAACAACCCGCGGCCTCCGGACAACGTGCTATAGGTATCGCCGGCGCTGTCGCTCAGCCGGTTGAACCAGTCCTGCGCGCACAATACCGCCGGGCGTTCGCCGATCTCCGTCACTGAACCATCCGCCGCGAAGCGCACATGAATCATCACTTGATCGTTTCCCATGGGTTTCTCCCTGAATGAATTTACAGGCCGGAACCGAAGCCGAGTAACTCCACCGTTACGTCCTCGGCGCCGATCTTCGCCTGGCAGGCCAGACGCGATTTCGAGCTGACGCCGACGATGCTGTCGAGCTTTTCGTTCTCGGCGCGCTGGGTTTTGGACAGGGTCTTGCGCCCATCATGGACGAAGATATGGCAGGAACCGCATTCGGCCTTGCCGTCGCATGTATGCGCGATCGACTCGCCGGCCGCGATCACGGCTTCGAGGATGCTCATTCCCTCGATGGACCGCAGCGTTTTTCCTGATGGTTGAATTGTCAGCAATGGCATTGCTTTGCTCCTTGAGTGTTTGTTGAGTCGTAGATAGCCCATGGTTAAAGATAAATCGCCGCACCCGCGCCCACATTAATGGAAGCGTCCATGGCGGTCTGAACAATGAAACTGACTTGGTCATCACTGAGATGCGCGTGGAATGGCAGCACCAGCGCACGATCGGCGATCTTCTCCGTCACCAGGAATTGCCCGCGCCGATAGCCGCGATTCAAATAGTGGCGTTGCTGATGTAACGGCTGACAGTAAGCGGCAGACTCCACACCCGCCGTTTGCAGATCGGAAACGATAGCGTCGCGACTGCTCTTGGAAAAGCGTGTGCCCAGATGCACCAGGTACAGGAACCAGTGCACCTCGTCGACCTCCGGTGCTGTATAGGGCGGCTTGATGCCCTCGAAGGTGAGGATGTGATTGGCATAATATGCTTCGACGGTTTTGCGCCGCAGCAGCATCTGCGGCAGTCGCTGCAGTTGCTGCGTACCCAGCGCGGCGCTTAGTTCACTCATACCGGCCTGCCAGGGAACATGCGCACTGACACTGACCGAGAAGCGTTCGTCGAGGCGACGGTTCCGCAGCGCGCGCAGGCGTAACGCCACATCGGCGTCATCCGTCACGACCATGCCGCCTTCGCCGCAGCACAGCACGCTAGGCTGGGAAAAATCGAATACTGCGCAATCGCCGAAATTGCCGACCAGTTGGCCTTGATAGCGCGAACCCAACGCCTCAGTGGAATCCTCCAACAACAGCAGGCCGTGCCGCTCGGCAAACGCGCGCAACGGTCCCCAAGCCGCAGGATGGCCGGCGATATTACCGGCCAGCACGGCACGGGTGCGTGGCGTGAGTTTGTCGGCGAGCTTTTCCGGATTGAGTCCGCCAGACCAGTAGTCGATGTCGCTCAACACCGGCGTTGCACCTGCCAGGCTGATGGCATGCGCCAGCTGATGCCAACCGAACGGCGAGCAGATGACTTCATCGCCGGCGCCGATGCCGTGTGCCTGCAACGCCAGCAGCAGACCCAGCGTACCGCTGGCCACCGCCACGGCATGGCAGCGACCCAGATACCGCGCGAAGGCCAGTTCGAAAGCTTCCACCTGCGGTCCCTGCGACAGACGCGGTGAACTCAGCACGGCCTCCACGGCGGCGAGTTCCGCAGCGCTGATATCGGGATCGGACAACAGGATGGAATACTCAGTCATGGCGGGCTATCAACACACCGGTTGCTGCCTGGGGATCGCCAGATACTTGCCAGCAATGCGCGTTACCATCTACCAGATAAAGATCGAACGCGGCGAATACTTGATAAGGCACCGCATCGCACATGTCGGAGGCATCACAACAGGTGAAGCTGATGCCTGGATATCGACTGCGCGCCGCGGCAATGCCCGCGCTCAGCCGAGTACTATCCGCCAGGCACACAGCGATATGGTCAAGTTGAATGTTGGTCAATGCCATGTCAGTCCACCCCCTTGGCCCGAACTCTCAAGCTGATCCAAGTCGCCGTGCCTCGACGGTGATCGGCAGACGCGTATCGGCGCTCATCTCGGGTAATGCCAGGCGCCAACCGTTGGCCAGCGTAATCTCACCACCCCACATCTCCGGCTTTTCCATCGTCACGATGGGCTCCTCCAGATCCTTCTTCGGCACATAGGCGGACAGGCCGGTCTCGGATCTGCGGATCATTATTTTCATGTCATTACTCCAATCGACTGAAGAGATATTCAGCATTACTCACGCCACCTGCGCGACACGCTGGACGATGCCGGGCAGCATCTCCAACACATAATCGATGTCGGCCACGCAGGTGTCGCGCGCCAATGAAAATCGGATACAGGCGAGTGCTTCGTCGCGCGCCAGACCCATCGCCAGCAATACATGCGAAGGCTGTTGACTGCCAGCGGTACAGGCAGCGCCGCTGGAGGCGTAAATCGAAACGCTCTCCAGTTTGTGCAGCAGCGCCTCGGCGGGCAGCGTGCCGAAACGGATATTGCTGGTGTTGGGCAACCGTGGCGCGCCTGCACCAACGCTGCGCGCGAAGGGCACGCGCGCCAGAATGCCCTGCTCCAACCGGTCACGCAGTGATGTCATGGCTTCCAACCCGTGTTCCAACTCCGCGCGTGCCAACTCACAGGCCGCACCGAGACCCACACAGCCCGGCAGATTTTCGGTGCCGCCGCGGCGGTTGCGTTCCTGATGGCCGAACAGCAGCGCAGGCAGCTTCAACTGCTTGCGCACGAACAGCGTGCCCGTACCCGGCGCGCCATGCAGCTTGTGACCGGACAACGTCAGCAGATCCACCGGCAGCTGTCTCAGATCGATCGGGACTTTGCCTGCTGCCTGCACCGCATCGGTGTGAAACAGCGCGCCTTGCGCCTGCGCGATAGGCACCGCCGCTTCCACAGGAAAGCGCACGCCGGTTTCGTTGTTCGCCCACATCAGGCTCACGAGCGCGGTATCGCGGCCGACACTCTGTGCCAAGCGTTCGATATCCAGTTCGCCGGATGCGCTCACCGGCAGATAGGTCACCCGCACACCATGATTTTCCAGGTGGCGAAACAATTGCAGTTGCGCGGGATGCTCCACAGCACTGGTGACGATATGGTTGCGTTGCGGACGCAGCGCCAGTGCACCCAGCACCGCCATGTGATTGGCCTCGGTGCCACCGGAGTTGAACACAATCTCCGCCGGCGTGGCGTTCAGCAATCGCGCCACCTGGGCGCGCGCCGCATTCAAGCGCTGTCGCGCCGCATCGCCCAGCGCGTGTTTACTGGATGGGTTGGCGTAGCTTTCCGCGAGACAGGCGCCCAGCGCCTGCACCACTTCCGGCGCGGGCCGGGTGGAAGCGTTGTTATCCAGATACACACAGGGCGTCGTCATCGCCAGAATATCCGTTGTGGGTCTTCGTTCAGTTTTTGCAGCACCGCAGTCAGGCTGCCGTACTCACCTTCCACCAGCCACTGGGCGAGATTGTGATCTCTGCGGTACAGTAGCCAGCTGCGTCCCTGGCCGAGATACTCCAGACGCGCGATGTCGATGACGCCGCCATCTTGGTCGACATTGCGCGAGCAACACGGGCTCTCGATCCGATACCCGTCCGCCTCTTTGCGCACATACGGCGAGACATACCGGTAGCGTTGCCGCTGCGCGAGCGCACGTTCGATGCGCTTGCGATCAACGTCGTTCGGATGCGGATTTGCGTTGCGTTCTGCTTCAGCGCATCGATTCATGACACTGCCCATTCGCTCACCCATAGCCCGGTTACCGCGGAGCAATCTCTTCTTCCAGACAGCCCACGACATAACCGGTCTGAAACTCCACCAGATAAATGGGAAGATTGGATTCCACATGCGTGCCGATCTGCACGACCTCGCCCGGTGTTCCGGTTTCCACCAGCAGGGCTTGTGCCGGTTGCTCCGGATACGAGCCATCGTTGACGAGATCGGTACATGCCAGTACTGGCTGCCCCCATTGATACTTCGGTTCGCGCGGCTCGATCACGACACTTGCTCCCGGAGCGGATCGTCCTGCTGCAGCATGATTTCCACAGATTCGACGACATCGGGGACTGCATCGAGCTCCTTGGACTTCATGCCCACGCAATAACCGCGCTCGACGAAATCAATGCCGAAGATATAGAAGCGCTGCAGAAAGGTGCCGATGCTGGTGACGTAGCCGAGCTCGCCTTTCTTCACCAGGATGTCGCCGATCTCCTTGCCCGGAAATGTGCCGTCGTTGCGCACGCTCTTACGCGAACGCACCTTCTGTCCATATTCGAAACGCGGCGGGCCTTCGAGTTCGCCTTCATCAAACTGGGGAACCGGTTCCATTTCAGATCTCCTCTAGCGTCAGCAATGTACCAAGTTCGCACAAGCGCTCAGCGGCCCGCGCACGCACCAGTGGATCGTGATCGCCGCGCAGGACTTCGAGCTGCCGCGCTTCCAGCCGCTCGCACAACGCGTAGCGCACGCGCCAATCATCATCTGCAATCAACCACGGCAGTTGTGCGATCGGCAGGCGTTGTGCAACCTCGATGCGCACACGCGCATCCAGGTCCGCCGCCAGCGGCATCAGCCAGTCGGTGTCGATGCGACCCGCCACCACTCGCCGCACCTCCGCCTCAGGGTCGCGCAGCATAAGCGGCAACAAGGATGGCGAGATGCGTCCGGCCACAATCTGCCGCACGTAATAATCCGCATCGTGCAGCATCAGCAGCAGATCGGCACCTTCCAGCCGCGCGGCCACGCGGATGCGCACCTCGCGATGCGGGTCGATGCGCAGCTGCAGTAGATAGCGCTGTGGTAGACGCGCAGCGGCATTCCAACGCACCGTCTCGTCCTCATCCTTGAGCAACCGCGGCAGGCGGAAGACGTCTGCATATTTGGCCGCAACCGCGCGCAGCTCAAAATGCGCATGCGATAGATAGTTGTTGGCGAGTTCAGGATTCCAGTCAAAGAAACGGTCGATGCGTCGCGCATAGCGGTCAAACACGCAGGCGCGTTTCAGGCTGCAAGCTCCCGTGGCCGCCAATACGCTATGCACACAGCTCGCGCACTCGAGCGCATTGCCCTGCCAGTCTTTCGCCTCGTCGATCTCACTCATCATCGTCATCACGCCCCTGACGCTGCAGCACACCGAACAACACCGAGCCGCCGAGTTTGTCGCCTGGATCCAACTCCATCAGCTTCGCCAGCGCATTCGCGCCTTCTGCCACATCGCCCAGTCGCATCTGCAGATAGGCATAGGCCTTGAGGGTGAACAGATAAAAGCGCGGACGGATCGCATCATAACTATCGAATTCGGCGTCGGTGTTGCGCACCTGATGCCAGTCTTCGACCAAACCGTTGTCGTGCGCCGCCTGTCGCAGACACGTGCGCGCGACATCCAACGCCTCGCGCAAACGTCCCTTGTAGAAATAGAACCGATACTTTCCGATCAGCACAGCGGGATGGCCTGGCGCCAGGGCCTCAGCTTCCTGCAGATGCCGCTCGGCGACCGCGTCCTGCTGATAATTCATTCCCGCCAGCCGCAACTGCGCTTCGGCCAGCACCGGCAGCGCACCGCCGAGACAGGCGGCGTCAAGCCATTCCGTTTCGACTATCTGGGCCGCCGTATCCATTGCCATCACGCACTCACCTTTATGGATAACCTACGCCCGTTCAATATTTGCGCGTGATGCTGCCGATCTCGACCGTACTCACACCGGGAAGGCTGGCGCCGCTTGAACTGCTGCAGCCGCAGGCCGACCCGTTGGGCTGGTGAAACACCAGTCCCGTCTGGGTGGGCGTATCGGTGAAATCCATCGTCGCGCCTTCCAGCAGCACACGGCTTTCAGCCGGAAGGAACAGTTTCAGACCGTTCCATTCCATCACCTTGTCGCCCGCGAACGGCACGCTCTCCACACTGAATTCCGCATTCAGCCCGGAACAGCCGCCCGGCGACACCAATAAGCGAAAGCCGTGCGCCTCGCCACCACCGAAGCGAACCATGCGCCGGATAAATTTCTCGGCGGCCGGTGTGATCGTGATATTCATGCAGCGCCTCCTCAGGCAGTCGCTTGGTAACGCGGATAAGCGGCGTCGATGACACAGGTGTTGTCCACCGGACACACCGCCACACACTGCGGATCATCGAAATAGCCGATGCACTCGCTGCATTTCTTCGCATTGATGACGAAGGTGCCGTTTTTCTCCGAAATGGCGACATTCGGACATTCCGGTTCACAGGCCGAGCAGGCCGTGCACTGCGATGTGATGATTTTGTAGGCCATGTTTCAACTCCTCTTCAGTCTCGGTTTAGCAAACCTGTATTGATTCATAGCCCCTCTCCCTTTATGGGAGAGGGGAAGGGGGAGAGGGTGAAGACGTTGAATCTCCATCGCCCCCCTCTCCCTGGCCCTCTCCCGCTAAGGGAGAGGGGATTCCAGATCACGCCGCTGTGTATGCACCCTGGCGAATCTGCGCATCGCCGCGTTCCGCATGCACGATCTCGCCGCACTTGACCTTCTCCAGATATTCCTTGAAGTAGCCAATCGCTGATTGCTCAATGTACTCGTGCGCGTAACGGTCCACTGGATCAATACCCGCCACTTGCAATTCAGCACGCGGACAACCGCCAATCTTGGCGACAAACACCGCTGCGCAATCGTTGATAGCGCGGATCACCGTCGGCAGCGCATCCTCATCGCCATATCCTCCCTGGCAATAGAGATCCACGCGGCGATGGCCAACAAAGGTGCAACCGTCAGTGCCTATTTCGTAGATCTGGAATTCCTTGGCATGACCGAAGTGTTCATTGATCTTGCCACCGCCGGTGGTTGCGACTGCGACCAGAATCTTGATGTCGGAGACCTCGTCGGAAAGTCCCGCCAGTTCCTCCTGCTTGGCGACAACCTGCTGCTCACGATCATTCTCCACCAGGGCCTGGTAAGCCTTGCGCACCGTCGGGTCATACTGAATATCCATTTCCATGACCTTCTCGGTGGTAAATTCTTCTGAGCGATCTTCGCCGAGCAGGCCGACGGCATCGGCACGGCACTGGCGGCAATGACGCATCATGTTCATCTCGCCGGAACAGCTGTCCTGCAAAGCCTTCAACTCCTGCGCGCTCGGACCGCGCTGTCCATTGAGTCCAAACACCGTGCCGTGCTCGGGCGCCGAGATCAGCGGCATAATGTTGTGCAGGAAGGCACCGCGACTCTTCACCGCTCTGTTCACCTCGACCAGATGGTGATCGTTGATGCCGGGGATCATCACCGAGTTGACCTTGCACAAGATGCCGCGCTCGGTGAGCATCTCCAGTCCACGCATCTGATGTTCGGTGAGAATCTCGGAGGCAGCGCGGCCGGTGATGCGCTTGTGCTTGTAGAAAATCCAGGGATAAATCTGTTCGCCGACATCCGGATCGACCATGTTGATGGTGATGGTCACGTGATCGACATTGAACCGCTGGATGGTATCGACATGCTCCGGCAGGGCCAGGCCGTTGGTCGACAGGCACAGCTTGATATCGGGTGCCTGCTGCATAATCAGTTCGAACGTCTTGAAGGTCTTCTCTGGATTTGCCAAAGGATCGCCGGGGCCGGCGATGCCGAGCACGGTCATCTGAGGGATCGCAGAGGCCACCGCAAGCACCTTCTTGGACGCTTGTTCCGGTGTCAGGCGTTCGCTGACCACACCCGGACGCGATTCATTGGCGCAGTCATACTTACGGTTGCAGTAGTTACACTGGATGTTGCAGGCTGGCGCCACCGCCACATGCATGCGCGCATAGTGATGATGTGCCTGTTCGCTGTAACAAGGATGATTTTTGACCTTCTCCCAGATCTCCGGCGGCATATCGCCTTGACCCGCGCTCGAGCCGCAACTGGCCTTGCCGTTGCCACCAGAGGTCCCGCAGCCCTTGTGCTCGGCGACCGTCTGCATGAGCTGATCCATACCTGCTGAAACCTGCATCTCATCCGTCTGCGTACCTGTCTGCATAGCGTTCTCCCATGACACTGCGCATTTGTGTTGCTAGGTACAGAGCAACGCCCGTGCCAGGAACACAAGCATGTGAACGCTAAAGGAAAACTCGCAATGCAGAAATATTTTGGCTGTCGCGTTGATTACAAATGTGCGGAGTACGGCGTAGGGCTTGTCGTAAAAGTTACAGCGCGGATGAAACGATAAGACCTACATCCGCTTCATGGGAATGTTGTATTTCTTGAGTGCATAGCCAATCTGGCGCGGGGTCATATCGAGCAGGCGCGCGGCCTTGGCCTGCACCCAGCCGCATTTCTCCATCGCCCACATTAAGCGCTCGCGCTCGGTGAGTGGAGCGCTATCGCCCGCTGCAGACGAAGTTGTTTCAGGAATAATGGGAATGACACGCGCATTGCCGCCATAACTCTGCAGTGCCAAGGACAGGCATTTACCCTGCTGACAGGGCAGATCAAGATCGTGGATAAGCTCGCCATGGGTCATAGTCGCGGTGCGTTCGACACAGTTCTCCAGTTCGCGCACGTTGCCCGGCCACTGACAGTTCAACATCACTTGCATGGCCTCGGGACTGATCATCAACCGGCGATTGTTGTCGGCATTGAAACGTTCGAGGATATGCTCGACCAGCAGCGGGATATCCTCGCGGCGTTCGCGCAGCGGCGGCAGGAAGATGCTCACCACATTGAGGCGGTAATACAAATCCGCGCGGAACGTGCCCGCGGCGACTGCCTCTTCGAGGTTGCGATTGGTGGCCGCGATAATGCGCACGTCCACCCGGATCGAACGGTTGCCACCCACGCGTTCGAACTCACGCTCTTGCAAAACGCGCAGCAGCTTGGTCTGAAAGGCCAGCGAGATCTCGCCGATCTCGTCCAGGAACAGTGTGCCATTGTGGGCTAATTCGAAGCGTCCCTTGCGTTCGTGCAGGGCGCCGGTAAATGCGCCCTTCTCATGCCCGAACAGTTCGCTCTCCAACAATGTCTCGGTCAGCGCGGCGCAGTTTACGCGCACGAACGCGGCATCCTTGCGTGGACTGAGCAGATGAATGGCGCGGGCGATGACTTCCTTGCCGGTGCCGGATTCACCGCGCAACAACACCGTCGAACGCCCCGGCGCGGCCTGATGCACCTCAGCGAACACCTCTTGCATGCGCTTACTGACACCGATCACGTTATCGATATTGAACTTGAGCTTGAGCTCTTTCTGCAGACGCGACTTCTCGCGCAGCAGCTCTTCGCGCTCGGCTGCTACATTGCGGTGCAGTCGCACCGTCTGGCCAATCAGATTGGCGGCCATGGTGAGGAAGCGCACATCGCGCTCGAAATTCACCGTCGTGGAATCCACCTCACGGTCGACACTGAGCACACCGACGCAACTGCGCCCGACTTTGATCGGCACACCGACGAAGGCGATCACGCCACCGCTGGCTTCCAGATCGCGCGCACCGGTACGGTTCAGAAACAAGGGTTCCTGAGAGACATCCGGCACCACTACCGAGGCGCCGGTTTTCATAATATGTCCGGTCACGCCTTCGCCGATGCGGAAGCGGCCGCGGCTGATTTCCTCGCGCGACAAACCGGATGCACCAACGACGTGCAACTCGCCGGTGTCCTGCACCAAACTGATCATGGCGCGACGCATCTGCAAGTGCGACGACAGTACGCCGAGCACACCGCCGATGGTCTTGGGCAGATCCAGAGACGAACTCAGTATCTTACTGATCTCATAGATGGCACTGAGCTCAACGCTTTCCAAGTCGGCCTGTGCTGCTTCCATTTTGCGCGCGCTGTTCACTGTCCGGCCCGTCCTACATCAAAGCTGCTCACAACATATCATCAGCAAGTTACATACCAACAAATAATTGTGTCGGAGACGAATGGCACTTACTTACGTTCAATGTAGGTCGGGTTAGCGCAGTTTGCGTAACCCGACAGGCGTTGCGAAGCAACGCAACATGCCTATGTAAAGGTGCGCCTGACGGCACTCTTGGCGGGTTACGGCGCAGACAACGCGCCTAACCCGCCCTACATCGGATATGGATAGGCTTAAGTAAGTGCCATTCGTCTCTGACCCCATTTCTTTCGTCTCTGTTCCGCTGTTGCGCGGCATTACATCGACATTGATTTCTGTCATGTTCGAGACACAACCGCGACCGGCTTGTGTGAAATACGACACACATTCACATGACGTAAGCCGCACGCTAATCAGTGCAAAACAACTGCTTAGTGCATTCACGGGCATTGGCATGGGAATTGATGTATCGGCCTATACGAACGCAACACGGTGCACGCTCATGAGCAAGAAGCCTATCTACCTCGACTATGCAGCGACCACACCGGTGGACCCGCGTGTCGTGCAGAAGATGCTGCCCTATCTCACCGAACATTTCGGTAATCCTGCCAGTCGTTCACATGTCTACGGTTGGCGCACAGAAGAGGCCGTGGAAGTTGCACGCGAACAAATCGCTGGATTGGTCAACTGCGATCCGAAGGAAATCGTCTGGAGTTCAGGCGCTACCGAATCCAATAATCTCGCCATCAAAGGCGCGGCGCATTTCTACAAGGCGCGCGGCCGGCACCTCATCACCTTAGGCACCGAGCACAAGTCGGTGCTCGACACGATGCGTCAACTGGAACGCGAATGCTTCGAAGTCAGTTATCTTAATCCGGAGCCCAACGGACTTGTGGATCTGGACAAGCTGCGCGCCACCATCCGTCCTGACACTATCCTCGTGTCGATCATGTTCGTGAACAACGAAATCGGTGTGATCCAGGACATCGCGGCCATCGGCGCGCTGTGCCGCGAAAAGAATATCCTGCTGCATGTCGACGCCGCTCAGGCAACCGGCAAGGTCGAGATCGATCTACAGACACTCGACGTGGATTTCATGTCGTTTTCGGCCCACAAAACCTACGGACCCAAAGGCATCGGTGCCTTGTATGTGCGACGCAAACCACGCGTGCGCGTCGAGGCGCAGATCCATGGTGGCGGCCACGAACGCGGTATGCGCTCCGGCACCCTGCCCACCCATCAGATCGTCGGCATGGGCGAGGCGTATCGCATCGCGCAGGTGGAAATGGCCGCCGAGAACGCACGTTTGCGCACACTGCGCGACCGGCTGCTGCGCGGGCTGAATAAGATCGACGAAATCCAAGTCAACGGCGACTTTAACCAGCGCGTACCGCACAACCTGAATGTGAGCTTCGCCTATGTCGAAGGTGAATCGCTGATGATGGCGATCAAGGACATTGCCGTCTCCAGCGGTTCGGCCTGCACCTCATCAAGTCTGGAACCTTCCTATGTGTTGCGCGCGCTCGGCATGAGCGATGAACTCGCGCACAGTTCCATCCGTTTCAGTATCGGCCGTTTCACCACCGCGGAAGAACTCGACTTCACGGCCAAACTCATCAAGGACAAGGTGGAACGGCTGCGCGAACTCTCGCCGCTGTGGGATATGTATCAGGAAGGGATCGACCTGAACACCGTGAAATGGGCGGCGCATTGAAAACCAGGGCCGGGGTGCCAGGAACTAGGGACGAGGCAAAATCCTGCCCCTCCCTCGGCCCTAGAACCTAGGCCCTAGCCCCTTGTAACTAGCAACGCGACGGCATGAACGCCGACGCAAATGAAAGAAACAACAGAAACAGAGGACAACGACGTGGCCTACAGCGAACAAGTTCTGGATCACTACGAAAACCCACGCAATGTCGGCACCCTGGACAAGGATGCCGATGACGTCGGCACCGGCATGGTCGGTGCGCCGGCCTGCGGCGATGTACTTAAACTGCAGATCAAGGTCGATAAGAACGGCATCATCGAAGAGGCGCGTTTCAAGGCCTATGGTTGCGGTTCGGCGATTGCATCGAGTTCGCTGGTAACCGAGCTGGTCAAGGGCAAGACGCTGGACGAGGCGCTCGCCATCAAGAACAGCGATATCGCCGACGAACTCGCCCTGCCGCCGGTCAAGATCCATTGCTCGGTGCTGGCCGAGGACGCCATCAAGGCGGCGGTGGCGGATTATCACGCCAAACAGCAACAGATTATGGGATCGGCGACAGATTCCTCCATCACGGAAATGAGAACGGCATGAACGCCTCCGCCCTGGGGTCGGAGACGAATTCCACCGCCAAGGCACAGGTGTATCACGAACAGTACTTAATTCGTCTCTGACCCCATTTTTGAGGGAGACTCACCATGGATTATTTTTCGCCCGACACCGCCGCCCCGTTGCTGTTCACCGCCAACGCCGCCGGCAAGGTGCGCACGCTGATTGAGGAAGAGGACAATCCCAAGCTGAAACTGCGCGTGTTCGTCTCCGGCGGCGGCTGTTCCGGTTTTCAATACGGCTTCAATTTCGATGAGGACGCCGCGCCGGACGACACCTTGGTGGTGACCGACGGCGTGACTCTGCTCATTGATCCCATGAGCTTCCAGTATCTGATCGGCGCGGAGATCGACTATCAGGAAGGGCTGGATGGCTCGCGCTTTGTCATCAAGAACCCGAACGCGACCACCACCTGCGGTTGCGGCAGTTCGTTTTCGGTTTGAGGGGGAGCGCAAAGATGGCCGTTACACTCACCGAAAACGCCGCCGCCCATGTGCGCAAATCCATCGCCAATCGCGGCAAAGGCATCGGCCTGCGCCTGGGCGTGCGCACCAGCGGCTGCTCGGGCTTGTCCTACACCCTGGAATTCGCCGATGACGCGCAGGCCGAGGAACAACAGTTCGAGAACTACGGCGTTGTGCTTTTGATCGATGCCAAGAGTCTCGCCATCCTCGACGGCACCGAACTGGATTTCGTGCGTGAAGGCTTGAACGAGGGCTTCAAGTTCAACAATCCGAATGCCAAGGCCGAATGCGGCTGCGGCGAAAGTTTCACCGTATGAATTTCAAAGGGTCAGAGGAGAATGGCACTTATTTAACCGGCTTTCCCGTCATTCCGGCGAAGGCCGGAATCCAGAGTTTTGCCACGGGTGCGGATTCTGGATCCCGGCCTTCGCCGGGATGACAGCCTAAGTAAGTGCCATTCGACTCTGACCCCCTGAAATCGGAGGAATACACATGGCGCTGCTGAGTATCGCCGAGCCCGGACAGAGCAGTGCCCCGCACCAGCATCGCCTGGCCATCGGTATTGATCTGGGCACCACCAACTCGCTGGTCGCCAGCGTGCGCAATGGCAGCACCATCACGCTCGACGACGCACAGGGACGCAGTCTGTTGCCATCGGTGGTGCGTTATCTCAACACGGGCGACATCGACGTCGGATATGCTGCACGCAACGCGCAGACCGACGATCCATATAACACGCTGGCCTCGGTGAAACGTTTGATGGGCCGCGCGCGCGCCGACCTGCCGGACGAGACCGCACGCGCCTACCGTCTGAGTGAAGAAACCCCCAACCAACTGCGCATCGACACCCGTGCCGGCGCCAAGACGCCGATCGAAGTCGCGGCGGAAATTCTCAAGACGCTACGCAACCGCGCCGAACAGGCACTCGGCGGCGAACTGGTCGGCGCCGTCATTACCGTGCCGGCGTATTTCGATGATGCTCAACGCCAAGCCACCAAGGATGCAGCGCGTCTTGCCGGACTGAACGTATTGCGCCTGCTCAACGAACCCACCGCCGCGGCGGTCGCCTACGGTCTCGATCATGCCAGCGAAGGCGTGTACGCGATTTACGATCTCGGTGGCGGCACCTTTGATATTTCCATCCTGCGCTTGAGTCGCGGCGTTTTCGAAGTGTTGTCCGTGAATGGCGACGCGGCTCTGGGCGGAGATGACTTCGATGCGCGCATCTGCACATGGTTGATGCAACAAGCCGGACTCGATACAGCCGATGGGCCCGATGTGATTAGCGCGACCGATCACCGCCGGCTGCTGCAACAGTCCCGCGCCGCCAAGGAGGCGTTGACCGCAGCCGACAGCACCGTAATCGAAATCCGTATAGAAGGCAGAACACCGCTGGCCGTGTCCCTGGATCATGCCACCTTCGATACACTCAGCGCCGACCTGATCGGAAAGACGCTGGTATCGACGCGCAAGGCAGTGCGCGATGCGGGACTCAAAACGCAAGACATCCAGGGCGTCGTGCTGGTCGGTGGTTCCACGCGCATGCCGGCGGTGCGTTGTGCCGTGGCGGATTTCTTCCAGTGCAAACCGCTCACCGATCTCGATCCCGATCAGGTCGTGGCACTGGGCGCGGCCATTCAGGCCAACGCGCTCGCCGGCAATCGCGGCGCCGACGACATGCTGTTGCTCGATGTGACCCCGCTGTCGCTGGGCCTGGAAGTCATGGGTGGCCTGGTCGAAAAGATCATTCCGCGCAACAGCACGCTACCGCTGGCGCGCGCGCAGGATTTCACAACCTTCAAAGACGGCCAGACCGCACTGGCTTTGCATGTATTGCAGGGCGAACGCGAACTGGCCAGTGAATGCCGCTCGCTGGCGCGCTTCGAGCTGCGCAATATTCCACCCATGGCCGCGGGCGCGGCGCGCATCCGCGTGACCTTCCAGATCGATGCGGACGGTCTGCTGTGTGTGTCCGCTCACGAACAGCGCAGCGGCGTGGAGGCGGCGGTAACGGTGCAACCGTCCTATGGCCTGAGCGAACAGGAGATCGTGCGCATGCTGCAGGAATCTCAGGCGCACGCGCAGGACGATGCCCGCGCACGTGCATTGCAGGAACAGAGAGTGGAGGCCGAACGCGCCCTGGAAGCGACCCAGGCAGCGTTGGCTATCGACGGCGACGTGTTGCTCGACGCCGAGGAACGCGCCGCCATCGATGCGGCCATGGCCACGCTGCACCATACGCTGACCGGTTTCGATGCGGCCAACATCCGTACCGCCACCGCCGCACTCAACCGCCTCACCACCCCGTATGCCGCGCGGCGCATGGACCATGCCGTGCGCGGCGCGCTGAGCGGCCAACATATCCAGGAGCTTGGCTGAGATGCCTAAAATCACTGTACTTCCGCATGCAGACCTCTGTCCGCAAGGTGCCGGCTTCCAGGTCGCGCCGGGCGCGACGTTGTGCGATGCACTGCACGCTAACGGTGTCGCCATCGAACACGCCTGCGAGAAGGCCTGCGTCTGCACCAGTTGCCACGTCATCGTGCGCGAGGGCTTCGCCTCCTTGCGGACGGCTTCGGACGACGAGGAGGATCAGCTCGGCAAGGCCTGGGGACTGGAACTGCATTCACGCCTGAGCTGTCAGGCACGCATCGGTACGCAGGATCTGGTGATCGAAATTCCGCGCTACTCCATCAACCTGGCGAGCGAAGGCCATACCGGCACGGCGGCCTGAAGCAGACACCACATTCGTCAATTCCGGAAATGCTCCCTGCAACCCACCCAGTCAAGTTTGATCCAGATCATGGTTGAATACCGGCGCTACCTTTAGCGTATTTCAAGGTCTGATCGCGGACCGTGATATTCCTTGAAGCAGTGGAGTGAAACTCTATGGAACTCTGGATGAATCTCCTGTTCGGCAATTGGATCGGGCTATTGTCGATGTTCGTCATTGCATTCACGATCGGCATGGCGATCTTTTTCGCCCGCCTGTTCATCGTGAAGAGCCGCCCCCCGGAGTAAACACAGCCCCGGTTCAGTCGTCCAGGCTCAACCGCATCGGCAGCATGCTCGAGGGCTCGAAGCCGTGCCGCCGGTAGAAGCGTTGCGCGGCGTCGTTGTCGCGGTCGGTGAGCAAGGTGATGCGCAGACAATCCTCGGCACGCGCAAATTCAACAGCGGCCTGCACCAACTGTGAACCCACGCCACCGCTGCGGTGCGTCGGGTGCACAATCACGTCTTCGAGCAACGCGACCCGACCGCCCAGCGCCGTGCTGACCGTGAACAGCAGATTGGCCATCGCGATTACCGCACCCCTCTCGCGCAGGATCAGAATGCGCCCGACCTCCGGGTGCGTGATGATCATGCGCAGTCCAGCCGCCTGCTTGGTGCGATCCGGCACAAACTCCGCCTCTTGACCGAACAACAGCGCCAACAGTTCGCAGAGTTGCGGGATGTCTTCGAGGGTGGCGTGGGCAAGTTCAAGCATCATGTTTCCGATCCGAATGTCCCAGGTCCTTGTCCGGCGCGATGTGGTCGCGCAACCGTTGTTTGAGTTCCTTGGCCTCCGGATAACGGCCTTCCTGTTTTTTTGACCACAACAGCACGCCGTCGACGCGGACCTCGTAGATGCCGCCGCTGCCGGGTTTCAGGGTCACACCACCCAGTTCGTCCACGAAGGTGGTGAGCAGTTCCTGCGCCATCCAGGCGCTGCGCAACAGGAATCCGCACTGGGAACAGTATTCAATCTCTACATAGGGTTTGGTCATGGGCCATAGCTCCGAGGTTTCATCCTGAAAAAATCATATCCGCCACGGAAACACACGGAAGGCACTGAAACGCGCTGCATTCCTGTAACGGCTATTCATCCGCTTGCGGGTGATGAAGGTATCTGCGTGAAGATTATGTTCCTGTCCGTGTTTTTCCGTGTGACTCTGTGGCAAATGCGGTTTTTAGATTCATGTCAATTTTAACAGCATGTAGCCTGATGTGATGGTCTCCTCCCGTTCTGCAAGACACCGTGCGCACTTTGACAGGGACAGGATTGCTCTCAGGCTACATGGCTCGCAATCATGAATTGCACTGTCGCAAACCCAACAATCCCCGCCCGTTGTCGTGTTTCGCCCGTAGAGGTTTTTCACCGCCACGTCGCAACCCACTGAATGACAGACACAAAGCGGTCTGGCATGTGAGTTGCTCTAGCTGTATCAACAGATGTAATCAACAACGGCCGCAGCAGCAGGACATCCGCATGAACTCCATTGCCGTCATCGTCAACGACACCACCCTGCGCGACGGCGAACAGAGCGCTGGCGTGTCGTTCACGCCCGATGAAAAACTCGCCATCGCACAGGCGCTCGCGGATGCAGGCGTGCCGGAGATGGAAATCGGCATTCCCATCATGGGCAGCGCCGAGCAGGAGACCATACAGGCCATCGTCGATCTGCACCTGCCGGCGCGGCTGATGGCGTGGGCGCGCATGACACGTGAAGATCTGCAGGCACTGTCTGCATGTCATGTCGACATCGTCAATCTGTCGATCCCGGTATCCGATCTGCACATCCGCCACAAGCTCGGACGCGACCGTGCCTGGGTACTGGAGCGCATCGACTCTTGTGTTCGTAGCGCGCTGGACTCCGGTTTCGACGTCTGCGTCGGCGCGGAAGACGCCTCGCGCGCGGACATGGGTTTTCTGGTGAGCGTCGCTGCGACCGCCCAGCATGCCGGTGCACAGCGGCTGCGGTTCGCCGATACGCTCGGTTTGCTCGACCCGTTCACCACCTACAACCACATCGCCCGACTGCGTAGTGCAGTGGACATCGACATCGAAATGCACGCTCACGACGATCTGGGTCTGGCGAACGCCAACACCTTGGCCGCGGTGTGCGCCGGCGCGACGCATATCAACACCACCGTGAACGGTCTGGGTGAACGCGCCGGCAACGCTCCGCTGGAAGAGGCCGTCATGGCGCTGCGCCATCTCTACAACATCGACACCGGCATCGATACGCAACGCTTCCCCGAGATATCGCAATTGGTCGCGCGCGCCTCAGGACGGCCGATCGCCGCCAACAAGAGCATCGTCGGCGAAGCGGTCTTCACCCACGAGGCCGGCATCCATGTCGATGGCCTGCTCAAGCATCCGCTCAACTATCAGAGCTTCGATCCCGCCGAAGTCGGCCGCGAGAATCGCATCGTGCTCGGCAAACACTCGGGGTCGGGCGCGGTGCGCCAGGTCTACGGACGGCTCGGCATCGTGCTCAGCGATGCGCAGGCACAGGACATTCTACTGCGTATACGTCAGTACACCGTGCAGACCAAGCGCGCGCCGGAGACCGCCGAGTTGAAACGCTTTCTGCTGGAGAGTTCCGCATGTACGCACAGCCTCTCGTGAGCGCGGCGCCCGCACAGCGCCCGTTCACACGCTTGAGCGAGGACATCGACTGCGTGTTCCAGCGCGACCCCGCGGCGCGTACGCGCTTCGAGGTGCTGAGCACCTATCCCGGTGTACACGCCCTGCTGATGCATCGCATCGCACATCGGCTATGGCGACGTGATTGGCGTTATGCCGCACGACTGTTGAGCTTCCTGGTGCGCATGTTCACCCAGATCGACATCCACCCCGGCGCACGCATCGGCCGGCGCCTGTTCATCGATCACGGCGCCGGCGTGGTGATTGGCGAAACCGCCGAGATCGGTAACGACGTCACGCTCTATCACGGCGTCACGCTCGGCGGTGTGTCCTGGAATGCAGGCAAGCGCCATCCCACACTGGAAGACGGCGTGGTGGTCGGCGCCGGTGCGAAAATTCTCGGGCCGATTACCGTCGGCCGCAACGTGCGCGTGGGCGCGAACTCGGTGGTGATCCAGGACGTACTCCCGGACATGACCGTGGTCGGCATTCCCGGCCGCGTGGTGCTGCCGAGTGATCGCCGGCGCATCACTGAACAGGGCATCGATCTCGACCATCATCTGATGCCGGATCCGGTCGGCAAGGCGATCAGTTGCCTGCTGGAACGCCTGCACCTGTTGGAACAGGAGATCGCGGCGCTCAAGCACGTACCGGCTGCAGGAGATTGCATGAGCTGCGTAGAGCCCTGCGATCCCGGACAGCATCCCATTCACACAACCACCCGCGTCAAATCAGGAACGCATTGATCATGAGCCAACTGTTGCAACAACTGAGCGAATTATCCGCAGCCGAAGAGTTCTTTGCGCTGCTGGGCATCGACTACGATCAAACGGTGGTAAACGTGAATCGCCTGCACATACTGAAGCGCTTCAACCAGTACATGCGCACCACCGCCAGCCTTCCGGAACTCGATGATAGCGCGCTACGCACCACCTGCAAGGAACTCCTGACGCGCGCCTACCAGGATTTCGTGCGCTCAACGCCGCAGCAGGAAAAAGTTTTCAAGGTGTTCCAGGACGCCGAAGGACAGCAGCAGGTGTCACTGGACAAACTGCGTCAGAGCCTGCCGTCGCAGCGATAAGGACAGAAGAGTATTTTTTAAGTATTTATTTTTTGAACCGCCAAGGCGCCAAGGACGCCAAGAAATCTTAGGGCGAACCGCCAAGGCGCCAAGAACGCCAAGGTTATTTCTGTGGTTGACTGGGTCTGTAGTGCATACATTGCAGGAGTGTTTCGCTGACGATGGATGTCCACATAAACACCCATAATCAAGATTTTCTTGGCGCTCTTGGCGCCTTGGCGGTTCAAACAGTTTTTCTTGGCGAGCTTGGCGCCTTGGCGGTTCAAACAATATTTCTTGGCGTCCTTGGCGCCTAGGTGATCATAGGAGATAACGATGCATATCGTCGTCTGCATTAAACAGGTTCCCGATTCCGCGCAGATCCGCGTGCATCCGGTGACCAACACCATCATGCGCCAGGGCGTGCCGGCCATCGTCAATCCGTACGACCTGTTCGCGCTTGAAGAAGCCTTGCGACTGAAGGATAAACACGGCGGACGCGTAACAGTGTTGTGCATGGGCCCGCCGATGGCCGAGGCGGCGCTGCGCAAGTGTCTCTCCTACGGCGCCGACGAGGCGATCCTGGTCACTGATCGCGCCTTCGCCGGTTCCGACACGCTCGCCACCAGCTATGCACTGGCCTCCGCCATCAAGCAGATCCAGAAGGACATGGCGATCGATCTGGTGTTCACCGGCAAGCAGACCATCGACGGCGACACCGCTCAGGTCGGCCCCGGTATCGCTAAACGCCTCGACCTCTTGTTGCTCACCTATGTGTCGAAGATCGTCGCGCTGGACTTGGACAAGCACGAAATCGTGGTGCAGCGCCGCGCCGAGGGCGGTGTGCAATTACTCAAGACGCGTACGCCCTGCCTGATCACCATGCTGGAAGGCACCAACGAAATGCGCTTCGCCACCATGGCCAACATGTTCCGTGCCGCGCGCTATCCGCTGAAGTCATGGAACAAGGATGACGCCGGTATCGAAGACGTGACCAAGACCGGCCTGAAGGGCTCGCCGACCATCGTCTCCAAGGTGTTCGCGCCCACCGCGCGCGCCACCAAGGCGGAGATGATCGAGACCGAGAGCGGCCAACCGCGCGACATCGCCATCACGCTGCTCACCAAGATGTTCACCCAGCACACCGGCCTGGCCAAAGAGATCGGCAAGAACGCCGCGAGGAGCGCGTCATGAGCACTGAACAACCGGCCAAGAAAGGCCGCCGAAAATTCGAGCTTGATCCGCGCCTGGAAGTTTATAAAGGCGTATGGGTGTTCATCGAGAACGAACGCGGCGCGGTGCATCCGGTGTCCTGGGAATTGCTGGGCGAAGGCCGCAAACTCGCCGATCAACTCGGTGTGGAACTGGCGGGCGTGGTGCTCGGCGCGCCGGGCATCGCCACCCGGCAGTTCTGCGCTGAGGCGTTTCAGTATGGCGCCGACCTCTGTTATGTGATCGAAGATCCATTGCTCACCAACTACCGCAACGAACCGTTCACCAAGGCACTCACCGATCTGGTCAACACCTATCAGCCGGAGATTCTGCTGCTCGGCGCGACCACCCAGGGCCGCGATCTGGCTGGTTCGGTGGCCACTACTTTGCAGACCGGCCTCACCGCCGACTGCACGGAACTCGCCATCGATCCCGAGAACCGCAGTCTCGCCGCCACTCGGCCAACCTTCGGCGGCAGTCTGCTGTGCACCATCGTCACACTCAACTACCGGCCGCAGATGGCCACGGTGCGGCCGCGCGTGATGGCCATGCCGGAACGCGCCCCCGATCACAATGGGACACGCACCGCGGGACGTATCGTCGAACACAGC
>JBGSOE010000338.1:0-2772 GCA_041739295.1 Thiohalobacterales bacterium
GCGCTTGGTCGTCTTCTTCTTGGCATCAAACGCCAGACCGGCAAACGTTGCTTGTCTCATCCACTGCCTCGCAACACGATGTCTGTGCGCTTTATAACTCATCCGTTGATCGGGTGGGAGACTTAATCAGAGGCTCCTTAAGTGCCGCGTCCAGTAGCGCCTGGGCGATAGCTTCGTTGTCGAGTTCCTGGACGGCGATGTCCAGGGACTTTTTGGCACCACGAATGAACTCGATAATGACCTGCTCCAAGTCATCCGGCGCACCAAGTTCGATTGGGCCACAAAAGGCTTCTATTTTCCCCTGAGCAAATGCGGTCATGGCTACTCCTTTAGTACATGACAGACGATGTGCCAGGACTTTAGCCTGGCTGTTACCCACTGCCAGGCAGGGTACTCCTGGGTTCATATAGGTTCCAGAGCCGCTTTTTAGGCAACAACCGAGATGGAGTTGCGCTAAATCAAATCCTGTTGCCTCGACAAGCCATAGTATGTGAGCATCGGTTTAGAGACCGGTAATCCAGTCACTGCAAAAGATGGATCTGAGCATGACCTTACGCCGTCAAGATACTGGCCACCCCACCGCTGATGCCATCAACAGCGTGCTCGCCGCTGAGCGCGAAGCCAATCAGGCTCTCGCCGAGGCCAGGAATGAATCCGAACATATCCTGGATGCCGCGCGCCAGCGTGCCGCGCGCATTCTGCAACGTGCCGATGCACGCATCACCTTTGGTCACCTGCGCTGCAGTCATGGCGTGGCACGCGCCATTGATACACAAATTAAAGAACACCACCGGCAACTGGCCGAACTCAGCCAACGTCTCGAACTCGATGATGCACAAATCGATGCCATTGTTGCCGAACTTGCCGCCGCCATGACCGGCGCCGGGGACGCCTAATGAGCGACCGAGGTCGTTACGATTACATCCAGGCGCGTCTGCAGGCGCGTCATGGCCAACGTCCGGACGCCGCATTCTGGCAGCGCCTGGGTGCATTACGCGATCTGTCGTTATTTCTTCAGACGGCACGCACCAGTGGGCTTCGCCCCTGGCTGGAAGGTATCAGTCCGGATATTCAACCGCACCGTATCGAACAACTTCTGCGACAACGCTTCCGCAGCGAGGCGCAGCTCGTCGCTACCTGGCAGCCGCACGCCTGGAAGGCGGCAACCGACTGGATTGCCTACTGGGTCGATCTACCGGCACTCGGCGGTCTATTACGCAACGAACGCCCGCCGGACTGGATGAACGCTGATCCGGATTACAACAGCCTTGCGGCATTGCCGCGCGAGGCGCGCGCCGAGGCGCTACTACAAACACACTGGGCAGCACTCGCGCCGCGCCGTGGTCACACGGACGATCTGCGTAATCTCTGGTTCAATGAATGGCGCAGGCTGCGCCCACGCGACACCACGCACCGTCTGGCCCAGGTCGACCGGTTAGCCAAGGCCCTGCATGCCCCACACGTGGGAATGGAACAACCCGCTGCCAGCACCGCAGCGGACACTGCCGCGCGTGAACAGTGGCGCAGCATGTTGAATTTCCGGTTTCGGGAGCTGACCCGCGCACCGGTCAGCGCCATGCTCTATCTGTTCATGATCCACCAAGATATGGAACGCCTGCGCGGTGATCTGTTACAACGCCGGCTGTTCACAATCACATCGACCGAGGCAGCCTGAATGGCCTTGCGTCCCGAACCCGCACACTGGTTTGACTGCCTCATCGCACGTGATGACCTCACCGTCACCGTCGAGACACTCGCCAACAGCGGGCAGATTCAACTTGAAACTCGGGCGGCGGATGTGGAGTCCGGTGCCCTGACTGACTTGAGTTCACAGCTCGAAGAGTTTCACCAACTCGCCAACCGCTATCATCTGTACTGGCCGCAGGCCGTAGCGCCGTCAACCATTACTGGCAAACCAGCGCGCACATTACAACGCGCACTACAGCAACTGCGTCTCTGGGCCGAACAGGCGGATACACCTATTCGTGAATTGGAACACCTTCAGGCCGAGAGCACCGACCTGCTTCATCTACGCGAGTGGCTGCAGGCGCTGCAATCAGAAATCGCTGTCGGCAGTACATTGGATATCGGTGAACTGGTCAATGCCGGTCCTTTACTGACAACGCTGTTATATCGGGTCGCACAACATGCCGAAATACCCCCCCTGCCGTCGCGCTGGCTAACCTGCGAAGTTACCCAGTCAGCGGATCGCGATGTCCTGCTGATCGGACCCGCCACAGATGCCGAACAGCTGATCCACGACTTCAGTGCGCATCGCGTGCGCCGCATTCCGCTCCCCACCTGGTTACACGGCACCGCGCGTGCGGCGGCCTCACAGATCGATGCGCGTTTACAGATCCATACCAAACGCAGCGAGGAGTTGCAGCGTTATCTGGAGGCCGCACATCATGAATTCAGCCTGACTGAGGCACTGGGTGAGATAGCCCGCCTGGATTGGTTCCTGCGTCATGTGCGCTATCAAGTCAGTGGCACCAATCTCGCCTGGGTGCGCGGCTGGTGCAGTTCGCCCGACGCCGATCAGTTACAGGACTCACTCGCTAACGCCGGAGTACGTGCGCTGGTGCAGTTTTCTACACCGCCGAAGGACGTCAAGGCCCCGCTGGTATTACGCAACCCGCGCTGGGCGCGCGCCTTTGAAATGTTTCCACGCCTGCTGGGCATGCCGTCCGCCACCGAAACCGATCCCAGCCGCATGCTCGCGTTACTGGTGCCGT
Source organism: Thiohalobacterales bacterium (assembly GCA_041739295.1). Classification (GTDB taxonomy): domain Bacteria; phylum Pseudomonadota; class Gammaproteobacteria; order Thiohalobacterales; family Thiohalobacteraceae; genus JAHJQQ01. The sequence goes on from JBGSOE010000338.1 coordinate 2,736, forward strand.
TGCTATTCGGTTATATGTTCGGCGATCTTGGTCAGGG
>JBGSOE010000289.1:0-5403 GCA_041739295.1 Thiohalobacterales bacterium
TCGGCGATATCATCCAGAGCGTCAATGGTCGCAGCATTGAGACGTCTGCCGATGTACGCAACCATATCGGTCTATTACGGGTGGGTGAAACGGTCAGCCTCGATATCGTCCGCAACGGCAGCCGCCAACATATCGAGACCATGATTGAGGCGCCTACATTGACTCAATTGGAAGGCAAGAGTCTGCACCCACGCTTAGCAGGGGCCAGCTTCAGCAATATCGAAGAAGGCATGCCGCAATACGGACGTAGTACCGGGGTGCTACTGACTGCGATAGACCCGCACAGCCCGGCCGCCCAATCGGGGCTGCGGCAAGGCGATGTTGTGGTTTCAGTCAATCAGGAGCCTGTAAAAACTATTGACGACATGGAGCAGATCCTGGGCAGTGACAGCCAGACCGGCCTACTTTTGAACATCCAACGCGGCAATGGCGCCTTGTTCTTACTGATTCGCTGATCCGCGCATACTCATCAATATGATTTATCGAAGCCCTAATGCTTGACCGAATCAGTCAGGTACTATATATTAGCATTTACTTATTAAGGTATACCCTGATTAATACCGAGGAGGAAAACCCATGAATGGATTGATCCCCAACTTCCCGCACGATGGCATTGTCACTCTCAATCGCGTCATCCTGAAGCTGGGTTACACCCTGGATGACCTTCAAGAACGTGTCGCCACGCTGTGCGAAAACGTTAAAACCTATCACTCGGAAACCGGTTTTGTCGGCGGCTTCGTCTGCATCAATAGCGGTGCGGTATCCAATGAAGGCTCAACCGTCGGTCAGGCGGTTGAAAGTGAACTCAAGGGCAAAGAGGCCCTGATTATTACCTTCTGGAACAGCTTCGCGGACCATGAAGAGTCGCACCGCAGCGACACCTTCCAGCCACTGTTCAAGCAGGTGCTAGAACTGTGCGAAAACGGCAACGAAGAAATCGCCTACGAAATGCTCTGGTCGGGCAAGGCCTATGATGAAGCAACTGCCAAGGCGGCCCAGGAAGCCAAGGCAAAATATGCCTGAAATTGGCGGGCTACCGCAGTAACACAAACGGGGCGCGCTGCGCCCCGTTTGCTTTTCAACCGACGCCTGATACACGCGCCTTAAAAATCGAAATACGCGCCCAGCCCCGTATAATGCAATTTATCAGTATAAAACTGACCATTCGGTGAAAAACCACGGTAATACTCCAACATCAAACGTACCTCACGTCCCTGCTGGCCGCCGAAGGCAAAACCCACCTGATAAGAACCATTCATGTGCCAGTTCTGCTCCTGATTAACTTGCAAATCCGCAGCCGCAACCAAGTTGAACTTGCCCAGGAAATGCGGCCGCCGGAATTCAGCGCCACCCTGTAAATGCAATGGCTCGATATCCGGCTCGCTGTGCAGGATGACGCCACCGCCGCAGTAGAAACGCCACTTGCGCCAATCGTAGGAGACCAGCGTCTCCCAATCTTCGTAACTCAAATTCACCCGCGTCACATCGCCAATATTACCCAGCAGAAACTCATCACCCAGATGTGAGCTTTGATGGTAGATACGGGTCAGATATGAAAATGGCCCACGTCGAAACGACAGTGGGATTCCAATCCAATAATCCGCATTGATCAGATCCTGAGAAGGCGCGTCCAGATTGAACAGTGCAAACACAGCCCCCTGCAGACCAATCTGCGAAATGCCATATTCCTTTAACACGCCACTGGCGAAACCAAAGTAATCGCCAAATGAAACGGCGGCCGCGTTGAAACTCTCGGCAGCCTCATAGCGTTGGTAACGGATCGCAAACTGCGGTTGGCGCGGATCGGCAATCAGCGGATTAAACAGCTCATCAACCGGCAATGCCTCGATGGAAGTCACTATCGGCTGAGCTGGTGTGGTCGGCGCGAACTGTGGCGCAACGGAGGTCGTCGGCACTGATACGCCCGCCGCGGGCTCAAGGGTCGCTGCCTGCGCGCGTACACAGGACTCAGTCTCTTGCCATAGTACGCGTCCGAACCGGCCAGTCGCTTCGATGCCTGTTTCGATCGCCTCTCGCGCCACGCTATCACCACAGGTATTGTCGCTGAGCATCAATTCGCCATCATCGTGGGCATACACCACCTGGACCGGATACTGCGCGAACTGCATATCCAACACGGCAGTCGCATAACCCTGCAAATACTCAGCGGCAACATCGGCCCACGCCAACGCAGGCGACATAAACAATGTCGACACTAGCCAAAACGTGCGCTGGACCCGGAACACAACCATCGATCTTTACCTTGAACAAGAACGCAGTATAGACACAGCCCGTCATTATCCTGACAGATTGATCTCAACGCAAAAAGCATAAATTCACTATCCTCTAATAATCAGAGGAAATACTCTCAATCTGAGGTTGCCCCGCCCGCACCTTTCCTCGCCAGTCTTCGAGGGTCTGCACCAGCGCCGGCTGCCCATTGCCTCGTGGCCAAGAATCCACCACATAGCGCTGGCCTGTGTCTAGCTGTTCGATTTCGGCAGCCCAATGCTGATCCAGCAGCCAGGGCGCGCGAAACACCCGCCCCTCCACCCGGTGCCAACGCAGCAAACCCTGCTGATCAAGCAGGATCAGCAGAGAAGTAGTGTTAAGCGATTCGTCGATACAATACAGCTGGCCTGGGCGGCGGAGGGCATTCAGCGGGTTACCAGCCAGATCTTGATAAATCGGCGAGACACGACCCGCGATGCGCTCGAACAGTCCTACAGATTGGGCGATGGCCTCTCGCTCCTGTAGCGCCGAACGCGGCGTGGGGAACTGCGCGCGTATCTGCGTCCAATCCGCTCGCGACAACGTCACCGGCACACTCAGTTTGCAGCCATAGCCGTAACAGAGCATCAGCGTATCGGCCTGCAGTCCAGTGCACGCCCCACTCAGCAACAGCATGAACAGCCTGAGTGCCCACGACATTGTTCTAATCCCGAGTTATTTACAGGGTTAACAGCCTAACGCGCGACGCCAGCACATGCACCCACAACTCAATCATGTAAAAACACGTTATACATCCTTTCTATTTCGCTATCGGAAATTTCGATGCGAACTCTCAGCGCGGCTGGTAGCGCCCACTTGGCAGAGAGAGTATCTTCCTATCCCGCAAGGCGGCTGAGGGGCTGCTTGCGTGTCGCTGGCTGGTTCCAGCGACAACATCGAGCCCGCCGCGCTCAACTGCAGCGGCGTATCCAGCTCGATCTCCCCGACTAACAAGGCTATTGACCCAGGGCAATGCGCGACAAGCCCGGGGCAGGCAAGGTACGCATCCCGATAAATGCGGGCAATGAGAATGTAGTGTAGTGGCGTTCAACGCAGAACGCGGCTACGCAGATAACCCTTTATATAGTGTTCTTAAATGAGTGGTATCCGAATGGAGGAGAACCAATGTCGGAGGTAATCGCAACCAACCAGACCATCCTGGTGGTGGGCGGAGGGATCAGCGGACTGACCGCAGCCTTGGAGGCCGCCGAATGCGGCAAGCAGGTGATCCTGGTCGAGAAGAATCCATCGGTCGGTGGACGTGTCAGCCAGCTGTATAAATATTTCCCCAAGCTGTGCGTCCCGTCCTGCGGTCTGGAGATCAATCTACGGCGCCTGAAAGCCAACAAGAATCTGCGCCTGTTGACCATGACCGAAGTGACTCATGTCGAAGGTGACACGGGTAACTATACGGTCACGCTCAAGACGACTCCGCGCTATGTGAACGAAAACTGCACCGCCTGCGGCGAATGCGCCAAGGCCGTGGAGACCGAGTTCGCCTCTGAATACAACTATGGCCTGGGTAAGCGCAAAGGCGCCTATCTGAATCATCCGATGGCCTATCCGCAGCGTTACGTCCTGGATGCGCGCATCATCGGCACGCCCGATGCCGACAAGGCCAAGGCCGCCTGCAAGTACGATGCGATCGAGCTGGACATGCAGCCCGCCGAGACCCAGCTCACCGTCGGCGCCATCATCTGGGCCACCGGCTGGAAGCCGTACGACGCCGCCAAGATTCAGCCCTACGGCTACGATCGTTACCCGAACGTCATCACCAGCGTCGAGTTCGAGCGCATGGCCGATCCGTTCGGCCCGACCGGTGGCAAACTGCTGCGTCCGGGCGATGGCAAAGAGGCTAAGAACGTTGCCTTCATTCAGTGTGCCGGCTCACGTGACGTGAATCACCTGGCGCACTGCTCACGTATCTGTTGCATGGCCACGCTCAAGCAGACCACCTACCTGCGCGAGAAATACGCCGACGACTTCAAGTCCACCGTGTATTACATCGACATCCGCGCCATCGACCGCATCGATGATTTCTATCAGCGCGTGCAGGCCGACACCAACATCACCTTCACCAAATCCAAAGTCGCCAGCATCACCCAGGACAAGGACGGCAATCCGGTCCTGCACGGTGTGGACACCGAGGGTTATCACCGCTACAGCAATCCGCACGACCTGTGCGTACTCGCGGTGGGCATGGAGCCGAGCGTGCCGAAGGACGGTTTCCCGATGGCCATCAAGCTCAACCCCGAAGGCTTCGTCGAGCAGGACCCAGCCAACGGTGGTTTCTTCGCCGCCGGCTGTTCTTCCGACGCCCTGGATGTAAACCGTGCCGTACAAAGCGCCACGGCCAGCGCCCTGCGCGCCATCCAAGTGGTTAACAAAGTTGCCGGGATGGAGGGTTAAGCCATGGCAGACGCAAAAATCGGTGCATATATATGTAAAGGCTGTGGCCTGGGCGAACGCCTGGAAACCAAGCAGCTGTTGACCATCGCCACCCGCGAAGGCAAAGCGGGCGTCGCCAAGGAGCACGATTTCCTGTGTTCCACCGCCGGCGTGGAGATGATTCAGAACGACATCAACAATGAAGGCGTCAACCGCATCGTCATCGCGGCCTGTTCGCGTCGCGCCAAGACCGAGGCCTTCGCCTTCGACGGTGAAATCACCCTGAGCCGCGTGAACCTGCGTGAAGGTGTGATCTGGGTGCGTCCGGATACCGACGAAGCCCGGGAAACCACCGAAGAAATGGCCGCTGACTACGTGCGCATGGGTTGTGCCGAGGCCAAGTACATGACCCCGCCAGCCTCCGCGCAGGAAAAAGGCAGCAACAATCACCTGTTGGTGGTCGGTGGTGGCATGTCCGGTATGACGGCAGCCATCGAAGCCGCCAAGGCCGGCTATCCGGTGACGCTTGTCGAGAAGACCGGCGCCCTCGGCGGCGCGGCGGCCAACTTCTATAAGCGCATACCGGATCGCAGTCCCTATGCCGAACCGATGGATACCGGCATCGCAGCAATGATCGCGGCCATCGAGGCCGACGCCAAGATCAGCGTCAAACTCAACAGCACCATTACCAAGACCTCGGGGGCGCCCGGTAGTTTCTCGGCCGACATCACCACCGAATCCGGC
>JBGSOE010000293.1:0-3708 GCA_041739295.1 Thiohalobacterales bacterium
GGACCAGCTCACACCCTATCTCTATATACATCCGGAGCAAGAGGCCGTGCGGCACATGTTCCGGGTCGCGGCCGGCCTGGACTCCATGATCCTGGGCGAACCGCAGATCCTCGGGCAGATGAAGACCGCCTATCAGGGCGCCATGGACGCTGGCACCTTGGATACCCAACTCAGCAAATTGTTCCAGCATACCTTCACCGTCGCCAAACAAATTCGTACCGACACGGCGATCGGCGCCAGCCCGGTCTCCGTAGCCTTCGCGGCCGTGAGTCTGGCGCGGCAGATCTTCGGCGACCTGAGTAAACAGACCGCCCTGCTGATCGGCGCGGGTGAGACCATTGAGTTGACGGCGCGACATCTGGCCGACCACAAGCTCGGGCGCATGATTATCGCCAACCGCACTGCCGAGCGCGCCCATAACCTGGCCGCGCAGTTCAACGGTTACGCCATTGCCTTGTCGGAAGTGCCGGCGCATCTCATCGAGGCCGACATCGTAATCTCCTCCACCGCCAGCCAACTGCCCATCCTGGGCAAGGGCACCGTCGAGCGCGCCATAAAAAAACGCAAACACCGCCCCATTTTTATGGTCGACATCGCCGTGCCACGCGATATCGAGGCTGAAGTGGCGGAACTCGAAGACGTCTATCTCTACACCGTCGACGATCTACAGGAAGTCATTCAGGAAAATCTGAAATCACGCCAGGCCGCAGCCGAACAAGCGGAAGAGATTATCGACGTGCAGTGCGCGCATTTTCTGGGATGGCAGCGTTCGCTGGACGCCGTCTCCACCATCCGCGACTTCCGCACGCAGGCCGATGTGATCCGCGATGATGTGTTGGACAAGGCGCGGCAACTGCTGGCGCAAGGCAAAGACCCGGAACAGGTACTGCAATTTCTGGCGCATACTTTAGCCAACAAACTCACCCACACCACCAGTGCCACGCTACGCCAGGCCGGTTACGACGGCCGCGCGGAATTGATCATCGCCGCGCGCGAACTGCTGGGATTAAACAAACGCGACGCCTGATCGGCGTCATTGTGGGCCACTGTGAAAGACTCCATTCGTAAGAAACTTGAATCCCTGGCTGAACGCTTCGAAGAAGTTGGCCTGCTGCTGTCGACGCCAGACATTATCGGCAATCAAAACAAATTCCGCGCCCTGTCCATCGAATACGCCGAGTTGGAACCGGTGGTGGGCTGTTTCCATGAGTTCCTGCAGGCCCTCAGTGATGTCAGCTCCGCTGAGCAGATGCAGAAAGACCCCGACCCGGACATGCGCGCCATGGCCGACGACGAACGGGCCGCGGCACAGGAACGCTGCGAGCAGCTTGAACTCGATTTGCAGAAATTGTTGCTGCCGACCGATCCGTTCGACAACAGCAATATCTTTCTGGAAGTGCGCGCCGGCACTGGCGGTGATGAAGCCGCGATCTTCGCCGGCGATCTGTTTCGCATGTATTCGCGCTATGCCGAAATACGTCGCTGGCAGGTTGAAATCCTCAGCGAACATCCCGGGGAACACGGCGGCTATAAAGAAATCATCGCCCGCATCAGCGGCCAGGGCGCTTACTCGCGCCTGAAATTCGAATCTGGCGCACACCGCGTGCAGCGCGTACCGGAAACCGAATCGCAGGGACGTATTCACACCTCGGCAGCCACCGTGGCGATCATGCCGGAAGTCGCAGAGGTTGAAGCGGTCGCCATCAATCCTGCCGATCTCAAAGTCGACACCTACCGCGCCTCCGGCGCCGGTGGTCAGCACGTCAACAAAACCGACTCCGCCATCCGCATCACCCACCTGCCCACCGGCATCGTGGTCGAATGCCAGGATGAACGCTCGCAACACAAGAACCGCGCCCGCGCCATGTCACTGCTGGCCTCGCGCATTCTCACCGCCGAACGCGATAAGCAAGAGGCCGAACAGGCCCAGACCCGCCGCAAACTCGTCGGCAGCGGCGACCGCTCCGAACGCATCCGCACCTATAACTTCCCACAAGGCCGTCTCACCGATCATCGCATCAACCTGACCCTGTACAAACTCGACAGCATTATCGAAGGCAATCTTGATGAAGTGATTAACCCGCTGATCAATGAATACCAAGCGGATCAGTTGGCGGCGCTGCAGGAATAGCGACGACGTGAGAACTTCGCCACCCTCTCCCCAACCCTCTCCCGCCCCGGCGGGCGAGGGTGTTATCCCCTCTCCCCGCTTGCGGGGTGAGGGTTTGGGAAAGGGGAGTTTGCGTCATCCCGAATGGTAATGATCAATATTTGCAACATTACAGCAAGAAACTAGACCGCTTATTTTCCAGTCAGCTAATGGTTTTGAGTTTCAAGCCCTGTGGGTTGGCGACAAACCAACAAAAACCATTGAACTGTCATTGGATGAGTTTTTGGATGTCGTTAAGAACAACAAAATCGGCACCAAAACAAAGTACATAGTAAGAAGACATGCATAACAATGCGCCACCCCGAGAAATCCCATGAGCCATCATGAATTACACAAATCACATCGCATCGGCTGGTTACGCGCAGCCGTGCTGGGCGCAAATGACGGCATTGTTTCAACCGCGAGCCTGATCATTGGCGTTGCCGCCGCTCATACAGCGCATGCAGATATTCTTCTCGCCGGTGTCGCGGGATTGGTTGCCGGCGCCATGTCCATGGCCGCGGGTGAATATGTATCGGTCAGCTCACAATCAGACACGGAAAATGCCGATCTGGAGCTTGAAAAGCGCTCGTTAATCGATGATGAGGAATATGAACGAGGTGAACTCGCGACGATTTATGAGAAAAGAGGCCTGGATCCAGACCTGGCAAAACAAGTTGCCGATCAGCTTATGGCGCACGATGCCTTGGGTGCGCATGCACGAGACGAACTTGGCATCTTCGAGAGTGTCAGGGCTCGCCCAATTCAAGCGGCCTTCTCTTCAGCCGGCACATTTACCATAGGTGCGGCATTGCCCTTATTGGCGGCATGGGTCACCCCTGGAACACTCCTCATACCCACCGTCGCCGGTTTATCTCTCGTCTTCCTGGCAGCGTTAGGCGGCCTTGCCGCGCGTACCGGTGGGGCACCAATTATTGTCGGCGCCGTCAGGGTTACCTTCTGGGGAACACTGGCAATGGGTTTAACCGCCGTAGTGGGCCGCGTCGTTGGTGTGGCTGTATAATCATGCAAGGTCTTTAAAAACTCTGACCAATTTCCAGCTTGTCATTCGGGTGAATGCCGAAATGACAGGAAGGCTGGAACTTCCCGTTAACAGCCCAACAGATATAGGAATACCCGTGAGCGGTTTACCCCATTGCCCTGAATGCAGTTCTGAATACACTTACGAAGACGGTGCCATGTATGTCTGCCCCGAATGCGCACATGAATGGGCAAAAGACGCGGCTACCGCCAGCGCCGACACCGAACCCACCGTTAAAGATGCCAACGGCAATGTACTCCAGGACGGCGATACCGTCAGCGTGATCAAAGACCTCAAGGTCAAAGGCTCATCACTGGTGGTCAAGGTCGGAACCAAGGTTAAAAATATTCGCCTGGTCGATGGCGATCACAATATCGACTGCAAGATCGATGGTGTCGGCGCGATGGCGTTGAAATCCGAATTTGTGAAGAAGGTTTAGCGTAGACTTAATCATTGAGCATTACCTGGTGGCATGACGTAGATATGCTCGACTTGAGAACTTCGCCACCCTCTCCCC
>JBGSOE010000299.1:0-7470 GCA_041739295.1 Thiohalobacterales bacterium
TCCCTAAGCAGAGTTACTCATCACCTGATGACTTACTCACTGCGCAGATCATAGAGATTAAACCAAGGAGTCATAACGATGTCTTCGAACAAGACTGATGTGACAATGGGACTCGAATACAGTCTGGATCGTATTGAAAAAATTTCACCCCTCGCAGGCATGCCAGGCGACAATTGGTACCGTTACATCGTGAAACGCAAAAACGGCGAGATCGTTGGAAACCGATGTGGTTCATATCAACAAGTCAGCGACTACGCGCAGACGTTTACCGATAGACTCAATGAACGGACCAACGCTTTAGCCAGCACGCCTTGGTCGCGTCACAATAAATACTGAGAGACTCCTGGTTAGCGAGCGTTCCTCATCTGACATGTCGGACGCAGCCTACGAGTGCTACGTACGCCAAACGTAGGTCGGATTCAGTCCGTAGGCCGCGTCCGACATCACCCCAGAACTGGATCAGCACCCCTTAAGACCTACGATTTATTCTCCGCATATTTCTGGCGGCTTGGTATCACGCCGCGCACCCCGCCCTTCGGGTTTTCGACATCACCGGCATAACGCGGGATGAGGTGGACGTGCAGATGCATGACACTCTGCCCGGCAATCGGCCCGACATTCACACCGATGTTATAACCGCCAGGCTGAAACTTCTCTTCCACTAACGCCCGTGCCGCATCAATAAGGGACAATATCGCCACCTTCTCTTCGGCGGTTGCGTCAAAGAAACTCGCGAAATGTCGAAAGGGGATGATCAGGCAATGACCGGGATTGACTGGGTAATCATCAAAGCGAACAAAGGCATGATCGTTACGGAGCACGGCTGCGGAGGCATCACAGAATAAACAGTCAGCGGTATTTTCAGTCATCTCAGAAAACTCATAAATAATTGCATAACGAAAACAGCTGGGGCCAGAGCCACATTTGTCACTTGCACGGTATCGATCTGCCTACGGTGTTCGAATCCGGTTCTGAACAGAATGGCATTTAACCTAGGCCAAAAATCAAAAGCGATGGCCACGGGATCCACGGAGGAACACGGAAATAACATTAGAAACAAGCCTTTTTCAGTGTGCTTCCGTGGATTCCGTGGCTAGATGTAACGCTGCCAGGTCACCTGAGAGGACAAGTAAGTGCTATTCGGTCCTGACTCCAATTGTTTTTCACTCAGTTCTGACGCGTAAAATAGGCCAGGAAATCGTCTACCGGTAACGACGGTGAAAAATAATGTCCCTGCACCTTTTGAACACCTGCAGCCCGCAACACGGCAAGCTGCTCTGACGTCTCAACACCTTCGGCGATCACTTCGAGATCCGTTGTTTTCAACAGCACGGTCAGGGCTTCCGCCCAGCGCGGCATAGCCGCTCCATTGCCAGGCTCAAGAATCACACTCTTATCAATTTTTATAATTTTCACATTGGATCGCGAAAGCACCATGACGCTTGCGGCATCAATCTTGACATCATCCAAGGCGATACGTACGCCACTACGGGCCGCGAGGTCGAGCGCGTTCAATCCTAACTGATCGGGCAATCCACGTTCGGTTATCTCCAGGACGATCTTACTTCTGACATCGCTGAGCCCGGACTTTGCTGCTGCGTATTCCAGCCCGCCACGCCCTAATATTTCAGGAGGGACATTGATGTGCAGTTCGACGCCCTCTTGCCCTCTTAACCAGTCACCCAGCTCTATAGCCACCCTATCGATCACCCAATAGGTGAGCAAGCCAGACAGCGGCGTATTCTCGACTACATGAATAAAATCGTCAGGAAGAACCACTCCTGTGGGGCGGTTCCAGCGGATCAAGGCCTCAGCACCAACACAACGTTCTTGAGCAACGGACACAATGGGCAAGTATTCAATGAAAAATTCATTGTTGGTCATACCTGCGTGGACCATTTCCAGATCTATCATGCGATTCCCCCATTGTGTCGCCGCATGGCACTAGACGCTGATGCGTTTATCTGTGATCTGTTATGCTCATACTCGCGGTGCCGGTTACTACCAAGGCACCATGTCACAGCCGCGGAATGCACTTATGGGTTGCAATCGCTGGTATCATTTTTGATGTGCCCGCGGTCGTTTATTGTCATTCTAATGCAGGGCCTACCCGACGCAACCTACCACTCCTGAAAATGCGTCACTGCATGCGCAACTTGAAGCGTTCGGCGTAGTAAGCGAAGGTCTTATTGATTGAGTCCCAGGAAAGCGTTTCATCCTCCCCCGTCTCGGGCGCTTTATCGATCAGCACACCCAGCCGCACGCCAGTTATCGGATCGTATGTTTCAATTTCCAGTACGGCATGCTTGAGCGAGATATGCTGTCCTGCCGCATCTTGCGCCGTCATTTCAAAGAAACCTCGCTTCGCTTTGGTCACCATGACGTTGGTGATCGCGGCACGCACATAGAGTACACCCGGACCGCCCTGTGTAACCACCGGGACTTCTGGCGCCAGGGCCTTGGTGATCGCCGCACGGAATCCATCCGATATGGCCTTTAGCTCATCGGCATTGAGCCCCTGATATTCGGAATCCGGACTGATGAAAATGGTAATCGGTTCAATCATCACACTCTTATAGTATGCGCGATCCACCCCCGATTTCTGCCATATCATCGCGCCAGCACGGTCCGGGTCCTGCGTGAGCCGCGGCATGTCCTCGATAAAGCCAGAACTATCCGCAGCGGCCTGTTGCATGCAGAGCGCCAGTGCGAAGCCTACCCACCGTAATCGACTCATGTTGTTTTCCACATCAAAAAGACTCTGATTTATTGATACACCGTCAGCCTAGCGAAGCGAACTCGCATAGGTGCATCCTTAGCCGTGAGCTGAAGGGAAACCCAACAATGCCAGGCCCGCGCTGAGCTTATTCACCGCAGCCACGGTATGCGGCATTTTCATGAATGCGGTGCATACCGGAATGGCGGATTGATCATCGTCCGTGTCTTTAATAGACAATTACTACGATTCATCCGCGTCACTACGGATTTGTCTTGAGCCAGGCCAAGGCCCGATCCAGATCGCTCGATGCAAAGTATTCTATGGGAAATTTGCGCAGACCTTTGGCCACAAAGAGCAACGTCAAATCTTCCCACTGCTTATCTCCGACCAGGGCCATCTTTTCGATGAAGGGATCGAATTCATCCTGGAAAGAAAAATCGTCCCAACCCTTGCCGCGCTCCCAACCGGAAAATTCATTGGCTCTCACCAGAATGCGCACCTTGCCCTGGGTGCGAATGATGTCTGCAGCAGCTTGCTGTACCTGAGTGAATTCAGAATGGGTCAACATCCCGCTGACCAACATTGTCAGAACACCTTCATTTACTCCCTCGACGGTAGCACTCATATTGTCATCCGGATTTTGTCGCACTCTTGTGCGCGATGAAGTAGATCCTGTTCCGGCATTCCCGCTTGCGCGGAAACGCCGGAATACCTGGGCCCAAATTTAGGTTTATACGACTGCATTCGGCAAGCACGAGAATCGCCCTGCCTTGTCCCGTATGAGGGTCACTCGCCGGCCGGCTGCACTGAGATCGCAGCGGATTCCACATACAGTGCATAGACGGAATCACCGACTTTGATGTTCTTCAAATCAACATCGTCGGCTACTGGCAGGGTCATGGTCCGCAACGCGCCTTGCAGGGTAACGGTACGTGCCTTCATATCGATTGCCTGCACAGTACCCTTGGCTTGAACAGTTTTACGGACAACTGCAGCGGGCTTCTGGCCGAGCTCAGAACGCCCTGCTTCCACTGTTTCTACACGTTCACGGACCCCGCCTGCCGCCGGCGCCAGCTCCATCACCAAACCTACCTGATAGGTTGCTGTGACTTTATCGCCAACCTTGACCTGACCCAAGTTGCGGGCCTCTTCACCCACAACCAGCACTTCAAGCGTGCCATCGGGATGGCGCAGCGCAACTTCGCGAGTCTGCATGTTGATCGCCTCAACAGTGGCCGTCACCACGAGGGTTCCGCCTGCCGCCAGGCCGGGCATATCCTGATCGGCTGCTGCGCCCTGCTCCGTGGCAATAACAGATGCCGATGCCGCCAGACAGCTCAAGGCTGCCGCAAAAATGATTCCTGTCGATTTATTGTTCATTAGTCGCTCCTTGGTTTTTGCCGGCAGTTTAAAGATTGCCAGGTTGATTAAATTCATTATTCCGCCTTCAGCGCTGCTACAGAAGATGCGCGCATCGCACGGACTCTGCATTCTGCCCCCTTTCCGGGTTAGCAAACAACTATAGATTGGCAGTCAACCTTTATATATTTTGTATATTGTTTGTGCCATTACGTGCCAATGTATTGACCACATGCAAAGCTAGATTAGGAACCTTCCTGCATATCCTACGCAGCCGCCAAAAAGGCTCAAGCTGGAGCCGCATGTACACAGCTGGCAATCAAATCGCAGTGACGCGAGGTTTGAAATGATGAGTTGTTTCGTTGATACAACGTTGCAGATGGCGACGCTGATATAGCGCGAGATGACTACCAGGTGCGGACGCGCCCGGTATCGACATGAACAAAATCGGATTTGGCGTAATACCCTACCCCACCCGCCTGTAATCCCCGCGCGGCATCACGTAAGCGTGCCGAATCGAAGCCCGTCAAACGGATATCCAGCGCCTTGCCCTGCATATGCAGACTGCCCTTGGCTACACCGGAAGAGGCAGTGCGCAATTGCGTATTGGTGACGGGTGAACGGTAGCCGGATATGATCTCGACCTCGCCCTTATGGCCAACCTGGTGCTGCAGTGCGTAGAGAAGATCAAACAGCTTGGTGTCGATGGAGTGCACGTCCCCAGAGCGAAAATCGCGGAGAAAGTGATTGAGGCGCTGACAGGCCTCGGCATTGAGTGAATTGTCACGAAAATAACACAATTGCATGCGCTCATTCGTGTGTGTGTTGAACAAGCGCAGCTCACGCTGACTGGAAGCCTGCGCAACCCCAAAAGGTAGCATCCCACTTCCAATTGCCATCACCACACCGCAACTGCGGAGAAATTGCCGGCGCGTGGCATTTAATGGGGTATCTGCGAAATTATCCGTCATGTGTATTACCTGCTTGAATATATCTGAGCCGTCTATTCGCCGTATTGGGCGACAATGAAATGACTCAGAGGTTCCCTAAAAACAGTATGTCTATGCTGTTATGCTTAGCGACCTAACCTTTACCAGACTATAGCGATTCAACCTATGCGTGTCATGTTCAAATCGGTAATCCTGTTACTGTTGTTCACTCATATTGGCTTGGTGCAGGCCCTGGAGCCAACTGACGAAGCCATCCGCCAATACAGCGAGGCCATCCTCGACGGTAATGATGGCATCATCGCCGGACAGAAGATCGCCGCGACCACGCTACTGCCCAGTTTCTACACACGCCGGGGATTTCAACCCGCCTGGTCTGAACCGCAGCACTTTCAACAACTGCTGCAGGCGCTCAGGAGTGCTGAGGAACATGGCCTGGATCCCGAGGACTATCACTATTCCACGCTGTCCACCTGGTCCGATGACGGCAGCCCCCGTCAGCGCGCCGCACGCGATATATTGGCCACGGATGCACTGATCCGCTATGGCTATCAGTTACATCTGGGCAAGATTGATCCCGCCAGTCTGGATCCGGACTGGAATCTGACCCGGCAGCTGAAAAACGAGGAACCCATTACGGTACTCGAACGCGCCGTGGCCACTCCCGATCTCAGCAACTTCCTTGCCACCGAGCTCGCACCCACCGGCCCCTTCTATGCCGGCCTGCGTCAGGCACTGGCACACTATCGTAAACTCGCCAGCGAAGGCGGCTGGCCTATAGTACCCAGCGGCCCTACCCTACACGCCGGTGAAGGCGATGCACGCATTCCCGCCCTGCGTGCGCGCCTCTCTGTGACCGATGCTGAACTTTCTTCCGGCACTGCCGAGGCCACGTTATTTGATAATGATCTGGCGGCAGCGGTTAAACGCTTTCAGTTACAACATGGTCTTGATGACGATGGCGCCATCGGCGCACGCACGTTGGAAGCGCTGAACGTCCCCGTCGAAACGCGCATTGATCAACTACGCATCAACCTGGAACGAACACGCTGGGTATTCCGTGATCGTGCACCCCGTTTTCTGGTCGTCAACATCGCAAGCTTTCACGCCTATCTGATGGACGACAACAACATTGTCTGGGATAGCCGCGTACAGGTTGGTAAACCGTTTCGTCAGACACCCATATTCAAGGCCAACATGACCTACCTGGTACTCAACCCGACCTGGACCGTTCCACCAACCATTCTCCGGAACGATATTATTCCCCGTATTCGGAAGAACCCCGACTATCTGGCGCAGAATAATATGGTGTTGCTGAATCGCTCCGGCCAAATAATCGACACCAACAAGGTTGACCTGCGCGCAGTGACACCGGCGAACTTCCCCTATACCGTTCGTCAGGAACCAGGACCGAAAAATGCCTTGGGACGCATAAAATTCATGTTCCCCAATAAACACGCCGTCTATCTGCACGACACCCCGAGCCAGAATCTGTTTAATCGTGCCGAGCGCGCGTTCAGTTCCGGCTGCATTCGCGTGGAAAAACCATTTTCATTGGCCGCCACGCTACTGAATGACCCGAACAACTGGAGCGAGGCAAAAATCGAAACCAAACTGGCCAGCACTAAGAATGAAACAGTGAACCTCAAAAACCCTATCACAGTGTTTCTCATGTACTGGACCAGCGTGCCTGATGGTAAAGGTGATGCCCGCTTCTATGCAGATGTGTATACACGTGATCAGGCGGTGCTTGATGGCTTGAAGCAACCGTTCCGATTAATTGCCATGCGCTAATGGCGTTGATGATCATGAAAAAGCCCGCACAAGGCGGGCTCTGAACTCTATGTTTATTTGTGTGTTTACAGCGCACAGTGCAGAACTTGAGCGCACAGCACTCAAACCCCTAAAACAGTCAATTAGCGCACTTTTATCTTTGTGCTTACCACGCTTCCTCCTGAAGGAGCGTCATCCCGTCTTTTCTGGGAACAGACCAGGCATCCAGCGCGAGGCGAGAGTCGCGGGGAAAGCCTTAAATGACTGCTTTAAAGTCCGTTTCTGCGTTCGCTTCCAGACGGGACTTTGGGCCTCTTTACCAAGGGCTTAGTGAAGGATAGACACAGAGGATGAGGGCGGATGGGGCTCCAGGCCTGCCCTGTTGAAAAACAGCGCAATCTCATCAACCTCTGTCCTGGACCGCCTGCTTCACAGACCCATCGCCTTCAACATCTTAAGGGGGAGTCCTACCGGTCGCGAGCAAATCGAACCGATGCGGCTGATA
The DNA here is from genome assembly GCA_041739295.1 of Thiohalobacterales bacterium. Taxonomy (GTDB): domain Bacteria; phylum Pseudomonadota; class Gammaproteobacteria; order Thiohalobacterales; family Thiohalobacteraceae; genus JAHJQQ01. Next base: position 7,304 of record JBGSOE010000299.1, read on the forward strand.
GATTGTGTCGAACTGCCTGTTTGCTTACTTCTGAAAGCGGTGAAGGCTCGAAACCGTGGCCTGTCCCCTATCGTGTATGTATGCTTAGGCTGACGCTCGCGTTCGAGGCACTATCGTGAACTTTATCCTCAAAACCTGCCATCTGAGTTTGCTCACCGCGCTGGTCG
>JBGSOE010000307.1:0-17025 GCA_041739295.1 Thiohalobacterales bacterium
AGGCGGACCACCATGCCGAGACTGAAAAACAGTCCTATCAAGGCACCAAAGGCCAACGTCAGGACCAGCGTCATGGCTAAGGGGACTTCGCGCGATCCCAGAAAATAATTCAGCTCGACCGGTTTGGCGTTGATGACCGTAAATGCCAAGCCGACTAACACGAGTGATAACAGCAGAACTAAAGACACCAGACGGGACATGCTCTCCTCCGCAATCGGTCTGATTATGATGGGTCAGCAACTCGACCTAGAAACGCACTTTAGGCCGCTCAGCGTTTCCGCTCAAGCAATCAATGTAGAAATCTGGAAATAAATTAGATACGCGCCACAGGCACAAATGTGCTGCGTCAGGAGGTTGCAACAGGCGAATAATGCACGGTGCCGCTGTTACGGCACGGGCAATTCTTCAGGCTTTGATTTCAGTGCCCGCCCCTTCATTCACACGCTCGCGCAACTCCTTGCCCGGCTTGAAATGCGGAACATATTTAGCCGCCAAGGCAACGGCTTCACCGGTCTTGGGATTACGGCCAACGCGCGGTGGGCGGTAGTGCAGCGAGAAGCTTCCGAATCCACGGATCTCGATGCGTTGCCCGGTAGCCAACGCCAAACTCATCTGTTCCAGCAGGCTTTTCACCGCCAACTCTACATCTTTGTAATTGAGATGACTGTTCTTGCTCGACAGAATTTCAATCAGTTCAGACTTTGTCATTATCTTCTTCCTGATTTGGGATGGGAGGTCGTGCATTCACGACCTCCTGTTCCAAACAACGCAACCAGACGGGTGGTATTTCCCCCTGTCCACCAAACCTCAGTTGTCCTTGCCTTCCATCTTTTCCTTGAGCAGATCACCCAGGGTCGTGTTGGCAGAGCCAGAACGCGAGTAGTCGGATAGAGCTTCGGCTTCCTCGTCGTTATCTTTAGCCTTGATTGACAAACTAATTGTCCGGGTCTTGCGGTCAACGCCCATGAACTTGGCTTCGACTTCATCGCCCACCTTCAGCAAGGTACGTGCATCTTCCACCCGGTCGCGGGTCAGGTCGGAGGCCCGCAGGATACCTTCCACGCCGTCGCCCAGGTCGATGATGGCAGCCTTGGCATCCAGCTCGCGGACCGTGCCCTTAACGATGCTGCCCTTGGCACGCTCACCCACGAAGTTGGAGAACGGATCGCGGTCCATCTGCTTGATACCCAAGGAAATACGCTCGCGTTCCGGGTCGACGGCCAGGACCACAGCCTCGACCTCGTCACCCTTCTTATAATTGCGTACCGCCTCTTCACCCGGCATGTTCCAGGAGATGTCGGACAGGTGCACCAGACCATCGATACCGCCGTCCAGGCCCACGAAGATACCGAAATCAGTAATGGACTTGATGGTGCCCTTCACGCGATCGTTCTTGTTGTGGATGGCGCCGAATTCATCCCACGGATTGGAATGGCACTGTTTGACGCCCAACGAGATACGGCGACGCTCACCGTCGATGTCCAGAACCATGACTTCGACTTCCTGGCCGATATGCACAACCTTGGCCGGATTGACGTTCTTGTTGGTCCAATCCATTTCGGATACGTGCACCAGACCTTCCACGCCCTCTTCGATTTCCACGAAGCAGCCGTAATCGGCAATATTGGTGACCTTGCCAAACAGACGGGTGTTAACCGGGTAACGACGTGCCAGATCGGCCCAGGGATCCTGGCCCAGCTGCTTCAGACCCAGTGAAACGCGGTTACGCTCGCGGTCGAACTTCAGCACCTTAACGTCGATCTCATCGCCGACATTGACGATTTCGGACGGATGTTTAACGCGCTTCCAGGCCATGTCGGTGATGTGCAGCAGACCGTCGATACCACCGAGGTCAACAAACACGCCGTAATCGGTGAGGTTCTTGACCACACCCTTGACGACCATACCTTCCTGCAGATTCTTGAGCAGGGATTCGCGTTCGGCGCTGTACTCGGATTCGACCACGGCACGACGCGACACAACCACGTTGTTGCGTTTCTGATCGAGCTTGATGACCTTGAATTCGAGTTCCTTGCCTTCCAGATACGCGGTATCGCGGACCGGGCGCACATCGACCAGGGAGCCCGGTAAGAACGCACGGATATCGCTGATGTCGACAGTAAAGCCGCCCTTCACCTTGCCACTGATCATGCCAGTGACGGTCTCGCCCTTCTCGAACGCCTTCTCCAATATAATCCAGGCGCGTGCACGCTTGGCCTTTTCGCGCGACAGGCGCGTTTCGCCAAAACCATCTTCCATTGCGTCCAGCGCAACTTCGACGTCGTCGCCGATGTGAACTTCGAGTTCACCTTGTTCGTTGCGGAACTGCTCAATCGGGATCACACCTTCCGATTTCAGTCCGGCATGTATCACCACCACATCAGAACGGATGTCGACCACTGTTCCGGTGATAATCGCACCGGGGCGCATCTGTTTGTTGGCAAAACTCTGTTCAAATAATTCGGCAAAGCTCTCGCTCATGAAACACTATCCTTGAACCACAATAACTGCCGCGGCTCTGTTGCATTGCCACCCTCATAACAACTTAGGGGCAGCGGGGTTAGTTGAATAACAAAACCCGGACGTTTCCACCCGGGCGCTCACACAAAACTATAGTCGACACATAGACCTGCACTGAATTCACATGCTTAGCCGCTGGCGTATCAAGTTGCGTACGCATGTTACGGTTTGAGCGATGTCGAGATCCGAGGTATCCACTATCTCCGCGTCCACCGCGGGTACCAGTGGTGCGACAGCGCGCGTCGCATCCCGGTAGTCACGTTCAGCGATGTCCGCGACGAGGGTGGGAAGGTTAGCATCCAACCCTTTTTCTATCAACTGGTTATAGCGCCTGCGGGCACGTTCTTCGGCACTTGCGGTGAGAAAAACTTTGACGGGTGCATCAGGGAAGACCACCGTGCCCATGTCGCGGCCGTCCGCCACCAGTCCCGGGGCGATCCGGAAGGCGCGCTGGCGGGCCAATAACGCGCTTCGAACAGCGGGTATTACAGCCACTTGCGAGGCAGCATTGCCCGCCGCTTCAGTCCTTATTTCGTTTTTAATATCAATACCTTCAAGCGATATCTTTGCGTCGGTCGTCGAGAATGTAACCGGAAGACTCAAGGCCAGAGCCGCCAGCTTTGTCTGGTCGTCCAGGGGAATCCCACGTTGCTGGGCAGCAAATGCCAGGATGCGATACAGGGCACCGGAGTCGAGAAAATGCCACCCCAGCTCAGTGGCGAGAATCTGGGCAATTGTGCCCTTGCCAGAGCCACTCGGGCCATCAATGGTGATAACAGGAATCTGCTCGATAGTTGCTTCACCGGACGGGGTCATAGCGCTTTGACGTCCAGACCAGTCCCGCGGGCCAGGTCCACGAACGTCGGAAAGGATGTATTTACATTGGCGCAGTCATCGATCTCGATGGGACCAGTAGCACGCAGCGCGGCCATCGCAAAGGCCATGGCGATACGGTGATCACCGTGACTGTTGACCTGCCCTGAACCAATTACACCACCGTTAATGATCATGCCATCCGGCGTCGGCTGGGCATCTATACCCAACGACTGCAGACCATCGGCCATCACCTGGATGCGATCGCTTTCTTTCACGCGCAATTCTTCGGCACCCGTGAGTACCGTGCGCCCTTGCGCGCACGCTGCTGCAACAAACAGCACGGGGAATTCATCAATCGCCAGAGGCACCAGCTCTGGCGGAATATCGATGCCATGTAATGGTGTTGCGCGAACATGCAGATCAGCGACTGGCTCGCCGCCGACTTCCCGGGAATTTTGGATTTCGATATCGGCGCCCATCAATTTCAGGATATCGATCACGCCAGTGCGCGTGGGATTAATCCCCACGTGTTCCAACACTAAATCGGAACCTGTCGCGATACTCGCACCGACTAGGAAAAATGCCGCCGAGGAAATATCCGCTGGCACATCAATCGCCGTGGCCTGTAAGCGTCCATCACCTTCCAGACAAGCCGTCGCGCCGTCAACATCAACCTGATAACCCATGCCACGCAACATACGCTCGGTATGATCGCGGGTCGGTGCCGGTTCGGTCGTGCAAGTACGCCCTTCGGCATACAGACCCGCAAGCAGCACACAGGATTTCACCTGTGCACTGGCCATCGGTAGGACGTAGTTAATAGCCTTGAGTTTCCGCCCACCCATGATTTTGAGCGGTGCGCTGCCACCCGCTGCTGTCTCGATGTGCGCACCCATGGTGGCAAGCGGCTCAGTGACTCGACGCATCGGACGCTTGGACAGTGAGGCATCGCCGGTCAATTCGGTATCGAATGCCTGTCCCGCCAACAGTCCGGCCAGCAGCCGCATCGAGGTACCGGAGTTACCGAGATAGAGTGGCTGACTGGGCGCCTTGAGACCATGCAGACCAACACCCTGAATGCGCACATGGCCCTGGTAAGGTCCTTCAATATGCACGCCCATGGCGCGGAACGCCGCCAGCGTCGCCAGACTGTCCTCGCCTTCGAGGAAGCCACTGATCTCCGTCACGCCTTCGGCCAGTGCGCCGAGCATGATAGAGCGATGCGAAATGGATTTGTCGCCCGGCACACGAATACGGCCACGCAGTGCGCCGCCGGGCTGGACTAGGAAACGTATGTGAGTGGCTGCAGTCATAGTGTCGAAATACAAGTCAAAGTACGATCACACCAGAGAACACAGAGACCACAGAGAAATTCAGAAATCATGATTATCTCTGTGGTCTCTGTGGTCTCTGGTGTGAAAATAAATCAGCGCTCGTTGTGGCGATCGCGCGCGGCCTTGGCATTGCGGAAGACGCGCTCCAACTCTGCACCATTACCTGCACGAATGGCCTCGGCAAGGCTGTCCAGATCGCTGCGGTAGCGTTCCAACATCTTCAGCACCGCACGGTCATTGGCAAGACAAATATCCCGCCACATGACCGGATCGCTGGATGCAATGCGCGTGAAGTCACGAAAACCGCCGGCAGCATACCGGAAAATCTCGTCCTCGTCGCTCATCCGCGCCAGGGTATCCACCATCTGAAAGGCCAGTAAATGCGGCAGATGGCTGGTCGCCGCCAAGACGTCATCGTGATGTTCCACGCCCATGCACTGGACCTGTGCACCAGTTGCCTCCCACATGGCCTGAACCTTGGCAGTCGCGGCAGAATCCGTATTCTCAAGCGGCGTCAGGATCACACGCCGTCCCTGGTAAAGTTCTGCAAACGACGCGGACACCCCGCTCTTCTCCGTGCCGGCAATCGGGTGGCCAGGGACGAACCAGGCCGGCAGTTCGCCAAAACCGGCGCGCGCAGCGTTGACTACGCTGGCCTTGGCACTGCCGGCATCGGTCACCACGGCATCCGCGGCGAGTGCGGGTAGAATACTGCGGAAGACTTGTTCCATCGCGCCCAAGGGCACGCAGACCACCACCATGTCTGCGCCCTGCACGGCGAGCGCAGCATCGGTCTCGAAGCGGTCAATCACACCCAGGTCAACCGCCTCCTGAAGATGTTCGACACGCCGCCCTGAACCAATGACTTCCTGACATGCACCCACCTGACGCAACGCCCGCGCCAGCGAGCCACCGATCAGACCCACGCCGATAATGCAGAGCCGGCGGATCACGCGAGTACCTTGCGCAGCGCGTTAATGGCGCGGCGGTTTTCCTGCGCTAGACCCAGTGTGATGCGCAAATGATTTGGCAGACCGTAATTAGCGACTGGCCGCACGATCACACCTTCATGCAACAGCAAATCATAAACAGGTGCTGCGGCACGACCGACATCCAGACAGATGAAATTCCCGACTGATGGGATAAAGTTCAAACCAAGCTCTGTTGCCGCTTCGGTCCATTGCACCAGACCTGCCTGATTTAATTTGAGACTGGCTTCCAGGTGGGCGCGATCACCCAACGCTGCGGTCGCCGCGGTCATGGCGATGATGTTGACGTTGAACGGCTGGCGCACACGATTCAACACATCCGCAACCTCTGGATGCGACAGCGCGAAACCAACGCGCAGACCGGCGAGTCCATATGCCTTGGAGAACGTGCGCGTGACAATGAGATTCGGGAAACGCGTCAGCCAAGGCACCGAATCCGGATAGTCCGGCTCAGTGACATATTCGACATAGGCCTCATCAAGCACAACGATCACTTTCGGCGGCACACGCACCAGAAAAGCTTCCAGTTCGTCCTTATTCAGCCAGGTACCGGTCGGATTATTGGGATTGGCGATGAACACCACGCGCGTCTTGTCGTTAATGGCCGCCGCCATTGCCTCAAGGTCATGCCCGTAGCGCTGCCCTCGCTCGCCATTATGTGCCGGCACCACACGCGCCATCGCGCCAACTGCCTGAGTCACTATCGGGTAAACCGCGAACGCATGTTGGGAAAATACCGCGGTCACACCCGGCGCCAGAAAAGCCCGCGCGATAATCTCCAAGACATCATTGGAACCGTTGCCCAGCGTGATGCCCGATATCTCGACACCAAAACGTGTCGCAATGGCACGTTTCAGTTCGAAGCCATTGCCATCCGGATAACGCGCGATATCACCCAATACACCACGTGCGGCTTCCTGTGCAGCGGGGCTGGGGCCCAGGGGATTCTCGTTGGAGGCGAGTTTGATGGCATCACGTACGCCATAGTCGCGTTCCAATTCACTAAGCGGCTTGCCCGGCTCATAGGGACGCAAGCCTTGTACGCCGGTAGTAGCAAGATCACAAAATGAGAAAGGAGCTGACATCATGCTGTCCTGATACGAAAAAAATCATTAGCCACGGAATACACGGAAAACACTGAATGCAATCGGGGAAGCTCCGATTTATCGGTTAAAGCATCCTTGCGGGCAAAGCGCAGCAATCTCACACCAGAAGAGTCAATACTTTGGAGATTGCTTCATGTAAACAATGTCCGTACCGTCCGTGTTTTCCGTGGCGATTGGTTTGTCACATCACCGCGCGCGGATAGGAGCCGAGCACCTTGAACAGGCTGGCATGCTGTTCCAGTTCGCGCAGCGCCTCCGCAACAGGCGCATCTTCGACATGCCCTTCGATATCCACGAAGAACACATAATCCCAGATGCCACGACGCGATGGCCGCGATTCGATGCGGGTCATACTCAATCCATGCCGCGCCATCGGTTCCAACATGCGGTACAGGGCGCCCGGCGTGTTGTTGACGGCAATCAGCAGTGAGGTTTTGTCCTGACCACTGCGCCCCACCAATTGCGATCCAATCACCAGGAAGCGGGTCGTGTTGCCCGGCTCATCCTCGATGCGGTCAGCCAATCTCGTCAGCCCGTAAAGCTCGGCAGCGGCATCACCGGCCACAGCTGCAGCGCCTGGTTCTTGTGCAACACGCCGCGCAGCCTCGCCGTTGCTGCTGACTGCGATACGCTCGGCACGTGGCAGGTTCGCATCCAACCACTCTCGGCTTTGGGCCAGAGCCTGCTGATGGGCATAAACACGCTGCACAGTCGAGAGTTCAGCTTCACGGCTGAGCAAGTGCAATTCAATGCGCAGTGAAACCTCGCCACTGATGCGCAGTGGCGAGCGCAGAAACATATCCAAAGTATGGTTGACCACACCTTCAGTCGAGTTCTCGATTGGCACCACACCATAATTGCAGTCGCCAGCCTCGACTTCGCGGAACACCACATCAATCGCTGGCAACGCCGCAGTTTCAACCGAATGACCGAACTGTTTCAATGCCGCCGCTTGAGTGAAGGTGCCTTCCGGTCCGAGATAAGCGATGCGAAGTGGTTTTTCCAGCGCCAGGCAGGCTGACATTATTTCACGGAACAGGCGGGACATTTCCGCATCATCAAGCGGGCCCGCATTGCGCTCACGCACGCGCCGCAGGATTTCCGCTTCCCGTTCCGGCCGGTAAAAATCGCTACGTTCACCTGACTCAGTTTTGACCTGAGCCACTTGCTGGGCGCAAGTGGCACGCGCATTGATCAGATCCTGGATCTGTAAATCCAAGGCATCGATTTTTTCACGCAGTGATTGTAGGTTCGGTTTTTCGCTCATCAGGGCAACACTGTCATGTCGAAACACAATTGCTGGGAAAATACGCCACAGAGGATCTGTTCTAAAACTGAACATTCATTTCAGACACTTGGTCATAGCTGGACACAGGCACGATACACCGAACAAAACCAAGCCGAGCTAATATGACAATCAGAGCGTGCGAACCGACAACACACCCTTGATACCACGCAAGCGCTCAAGGCAGGCATCACTCAGCGCCGTTTCCACATCGACCAGAGTATAGGCGAGTTCACCACGCGATTTGTTCAGCATGTCCACGATGTTGTGGCCGGCATCCGCCAGGATAGTAGAAATCTGTCCCAGCATATTGGGGACGTTGGCATTCACGACCGACAGTCTGAAGGCTTCGGTGCGCGGCATCTGCACTTCAGGGAAATTCACCGAGTTGGTGACAGTGCCATGCTCCAGATAATCGCGTACCTGATCGGCGACCATGATGGCGCAATTTTCCTCCGCCTCCACGGTCGAGGCCCCCAGATGCGGCAGGGTGATAACCCGCGGGTGGTTCTTGAGCAGGTTGCTGGGGAAATCGCAGACGTACGCATAGACCTTGCCGGTCTCGATAGCCGCCAACACGGCCGCATCATCAATGATGCCGTTGCGCGCGAAATTGAGCAGCACCACGCCCTTCTTCATGGATTTGAGGCGGTCGGCATTGATCATGTTGCGCGTGGCATCAATGAGTGGCACATGGAAGGTCACGAAATCGATGCGATTCAGCAGATCATCCACACTGATGGCCTGCTGTACTTCCGAGGACAACTGCCAGGCACGTTGTACGGTGATATCCGGATCGTAACCTATGACCTTCATTCCCAACGCCAGTGCTGCATTGCAAACCTGAACACCAATCGCACCCAGACCGATAACGCCCAGGGTTCGGCCCGGCAATTCGAAACCGACAAAATTCTTCTTGCCCGCTTCAACTGCCTTGTTGATGGTCGCGTCATCGCCTTCCTGTGAGCGCGAAAAATCCCAGGCCTGACAGATATTGCGTGCCGCCAGCAGCATGCCCGCGACAACGAGTTCTTTAACAGCATTGGCATTCGCGCCCGGTGCATTGAACACCGGGATGCCACGCTCACTGAGTTTGTCGACCGGGATGTTATTCACGCCGGCACCGGCACGCCCAACGGCCTTCAAGGTCGCAGGCAGTTCCATATCGTGCATCTTGAATGAGCGCAGCAAAATGGCGTCGGGATGCTGGATCTCGGAGGCGATCTCATAACGATCGAGTGGCAGACGTTCCAGCCCCGCGACGGAGATATTGTTCAGTGTGAGAATCTTGTACATGCTTGCTGCCTTAAACCATCGATGGCCACGAAATCCACGAAATCCACGAAAGTGTGAAGATATAAAAACAACCCCACGATCCTTTAGTGGGTTTCGTGGATTTCGTGGCGCCTTTCAACTCATCCATTGCGCTTCTGGAAATCGGCCATGAAGCTGATCAGCGCATCGACACCTGCCTCAGGCATCGCGTTGTAAATGCTCGCGCGCATACCGCCCACAGAACGGTGGCCTTTGAGACCAACCATACCGGCCGCACGGGCCTCGGTGAGGAAGGTCTTATCCAGTTCCGGCTTGGCCAGAACAAACGGCACGTTCATCCAGGAACGGCAGGCAGGATCTACCGGGTTTTTATAGAAACCTGAATTGTCGATCGCAGCATAGAGCTTTTCGGCCTTGCGTTTGTTGACCTCGGCCATTTTGACAAGGCCGCCTTGTTGCTTGATCAGTTGGAATACTAACCCGGCCAGATACCAACCGTAGGTCGGCGGCGTGTTGTACATGGAATCATTGTCAGCGTGGATCTTGTAGTCGAGCATGCTCGGCGTGCCCGGCAAGGTCTCGCCCATCAGATCTTCGCGAATGATCACCACGGTCAAACCGGCGGGGCCGATATTCTTTTGCGCACCGGCATAGATCAAACCATACTTGCTCACGTCGATGGGGCGCGAAAGGATCGTGGATGACATGTCCGCGATCAGAGGTACGTCGCCTGCCTCGGGCACCCAGTGGAATTCAACACCACCGATGGTCTCGTTCGGCGTGTAATGCAGATAGGCGGCATCTTTCGATAATTTCCAATCGGTGAACGCCGGGATGGTCGTGAAATTGCTCGCTTCAGAAGTTGCGGCGACATTCACGCTGCAATATTTCTTCGCCTCGCTGATGGCCTTCTTTGACCAGGCGCCGGTGTTGACATAATCCGCGCTCTTTTTTCCGCGCAACAGATTCATCGGGATCATGGCGAACTGGCTACTGGCACCGCCCTGCAGGAACAGCACTTTATAATTGGACGGGATGCCCATGATGTCGCGCAGATCACTTTCTGCCTGGCTCGCGATAGACATGAATTCCTTGTCGCGATGGCTCATCTCCATCACCGACATGCCACTGCCCTGCCAGTCGATCATTTCATCACGGGCGCGCTGCAGCACGCTTTCCGGTAATACGGCGGGACCTGCACTGAAATTAAAGACGCGTGCCATGCTGATTCTGACCTCTGTGTATTTCGATAAACGTAGCCTGGGATGAACGATAGAGGAAGCCGGAGCTCACTCCGTTCAGCTCAGGTTACAGGGGATTATTCCTCGCCAGACGTTTCGTCGCCCATTTCGTCGCCTGCTTCGCCGTCAACTTTGTCACTGACCTCGCCACTAACATCGTCAGGCGCCTCGCCCGTATCCTCAGGCTCGATGATGCGTTCCAAACCAACCAGTTGTTCCTCATCGGACAAGCGGATCAGTCGCACACCCTGCGTGTTGCGGCCCATCTGCGAGACCTCTTCGGCACGCGTGCGCACCAACGTCCCGGCATTGCTGATCAACATCAACTCATCGGAACCGGTCGCCAGAATCGCACCGACCACGGCGCCATTGCGCTCGTTGGTCTGGATAGAGATCACACCCTGGCCACCGCGGCCGTGTACCGGATAATCATCAATGGAGGTACGCTTGCCGTAGCCTGTTGCGGTCGCGGTCAGTACGTCACCTTCCTCGACAATGATAAGCGCTATGACCTTCTGCGTACCCTGCAGTTTGATACCACGCACACCACATGCAGTACGCCCCATCGGACGCACGTCGGTCTCTTTGAAACGAATGGCCTTGCCGGCATCGGTGAACAACATAACGTCGCGTTCACCATCGGTGATAGCGACATTGACCAGCTGATCGCCATCGCGCAGGTCCACGGCGATAATGCCGTTGGTACGCGGACGCGAAAAGCCGGACAGTGGTGTCTTCTTGATTGTGCCGCTGGTGGTCACCATGAAGACAAATTTGTCTTCCGTGAATTCACGCACGGGCAGAATCGCATTAATGCGCTCGCCTTCTTCCAGCGGCAGCAGATTCACAATCGGCTTACCGCGCGCCGTACGGCCGGCCTGTGGCAGCTGGTAGACTTTGAGCCAGTAAGCCTTGCCGCGACTGGAGAAGCACAAAATAGTGTCGTGGGTATTGGCGATAAACAGCTTATCGACGAAATCTTCTTCCTTTACCGTGGTCGCCGCCTTGCCGCGCCCACCGCGTCGCTGCGCTGCATACTGGCTGAGCGGCTGCGCCTTGGCATAACCTGCGTGCGAGAGCGTCACAACCACGTCTTCCTCAGTGATCAAGTCTTCCAGCGTCATATCGACGTGATCGACATTGATCTCGGTGCGGCGCTTATCTCCGAATTGATCGCGAATCTCGATCAACTCATCGCGGATAATTTCCATCAAACGACCGGGTTTGTTGAGGATGCTCAGCAGTTCATCGATCTTATCCAGCAGTTCTTTGTACTCACCAACAATCTTGTCTTGTTCCAGGCCGGTCAACTGATGCAGGCGTAACTCAAGGATGGCCTGGGTCTGATTCTCCGAGAGGCGATAACCTGCATCACTCAGACCGAATCCTGCGGCGAGATCGTCCGGACGTGAGGCGCTGGCACCGGCACGTGCGAGCATATCGGTCACCGCGCCGGGCAGCCAGACGCGCGACATCAAGGCATCCCGTGCCTCGGCGCGACTTTGGGATTTTTTGATGAGCGCGATGACTTCATCAATATTGGCCAGTGCAACCGCCAGGCCTTCCAAGATATGCGCGCGTTCACGCGCCTTGCGCAGATCGAATACCGTACGCCGCGTAACCACTTCACGGCGATGGCGAATGAACGCCTCCAACATCTGTTTGAGATTCAGCAGTTTCGGCTGGCCATCGATCAGCGCGACCATGTTGATACCGAACACGTTCTGCAGCTGGGTCTGCTGATAGAGATTATTCAGCACCACTTCGGCCACTTCGCCACGCTTGAGTTCGATGACCATGCGCATGCCGTCCTTGTCGGACTCATCGCGCAGGTTGCTGATGCCTTCGATCTTCTTGTCTTTGACCAGCTCGGCGATCTTTTCCAGCAGCCGGGCCTTGTTGACCTGATAGGGCAGCTCATGGACCACGATGGTCTGCTTGCTGCCCTCTTCGCCTTCAATCCCGGTCCGCGCGCGCACCTGGATGCGGCCACGCCCGGTGAGATAGGCCTCTTGGATACCGCGCACGCCGTTGATGATCGCGGCAGTCGGGAAATCCGGCCCCGGGATATGTTCCATCAGCCCGCGGATATCGATGTCCGGATTATCGATTATCGCAAGACAGGCATTGACGACTTCGGTCAGATTATGTGGCGGGATGTTAGTCGCCATACCGACCGCGATGCCGGCGGAGCCGTTGATCAGCAGGTTCGGGATGCGGGTCGGGAAGACCGATGGCTCTTTCTCGGATTCGTCGTAGTTGAGGACGAAGTCGACGGTTTCCTTGTCGAGGTCAGCCAGCAACTCATGGGCGATCTTCGACATGCGCACTTCGGTGTACCGCATGGCCGCCGGGGCATCGCCGTCGACCGAACCGAAGTTGCCCTGACCATCGACCAACATGTAGCGCAGCGAGAACGGCTGCGCCATACGTACGATGGTGTCATACACCGCCGTATCGCCATGGGGGTGATATTTACCGATGACGTCACCGACGACACGTGCCGATTTCTTATAGGGTTTGTTCCAGTCATTGCCCAGCACCGACATGGCATAGAGTGCGCGGCGATGTACCGGCTTGAGTCCATCACGCACGTCGGGCAAGGCGCGTCCTACAATCACGCTCATGGCGTAATCGAGGTAGGACTGTTTCATCTCATCTTCGAGATTACGCGGTAGGATTTCTTTGGCGAAGTCGACCATCGAGGGTGTAGCCAGTCCTTACTGTTCTATTAGGTTTGATAGCGCCCAGTGAAATTCTTATTGTCTGACAGGCGCCAAATTCGCGTTATCCTAACATAGGCAGCTACCCACCGCATCACAGGAAAAACGTCTCAGAGAGTCCCTGCGACGCCCTGGCGCATGATCGTACTCTATCTAAGATGCTGCGCGACGTGTTAGGCCCATCAGCCGTGCCATTTTTTCGGCCGTGGGGGCCTCGACGACGCCTCGCTCCGTAACAATGGCGTCGACCAACTCGGCTGGCGTGACGTCGAAGGCTGGATTCCAGGCCTGCGCGCCGTCCGCGGCAACCCGCTGCCCCGCCAAGGCCAGCACCTCTGCGGCATCGCGATTCTCGATAGGTATCTCGGCACCAGTACTTATATTCATGTCGATGGTGGAGGTCGGTGCGACCACCATGAACCGCACGCCATGATGACGTGCATTGACGGCCAGACTGTAAGTACCAATTTTGTTGGCAACATCACCGTTGGCAGCGATGCGATCAGACCCCACGATCACCCATTGCACACGGCCTTGTCGCATCAGATGCGCCGCCGCACTGTCGGCCAGTAGGGTGACCGGAATGGCATCGCGCACCAGTTCCCAGGCGGTCAGTCGCGCACCTTGCAACCAAGGGCGAGTCTCGTCGGCGTAGACAGTTTTGATGCGGCCTTGCGCCCAGCCACTGCGGATTACACCCAAGGCGGTTCCGTACCCGCCGGTCGCCAGAGATCCGGTATTGCAATGCGTCAGTACGCCTTGAGTATCCTTGAGTAGCGCTGCGCCCAGCTCACCCATGGTTCGGTTTGCCTGAATATCCTCGTCAAGAATGCTGTGCGCCTCGGCCAACAAAGTTGGCACCGGGTCGCCTTGCAGTCCAGGGAAGCGGGCACGCATGCGTTCCAATGCCCAGAACAGATTCACCGCCGTCGGCCGCGAGGCGGCCAAGCGGTCGAGATCGGCAACTATCGCGGTTTGCCAATCGGCACCGGCCGCGGCATAGGCATACCGTGCGGCCAGGACCACCCCGTAGGCGGCGGCGATGCCGATGGCGGGCGCACCGCGCACCACCATATCGCGGATCGCCTGAGAGACCGCCGCTGCGTCGGCCAGATTGAGATAGTCCTCTCGACCCGGCAGATAGCGTTGATCAAGTAGGCACAATCCTTCATCTTTCCAATTGACCGCTCGGACACTGTCATGACTGACTGGCATTACGAACCTCGTGTTAATGAAATGCCCTGGAGAAAACGCTCAGGACTCGCCGATATTGCTGGATGCTTGTTCGAGTCGTTCCAGACGATAACCGTGCTGATAAATCGCGCTCAGCTTCCAGCCATTTTCTGGCATCAACCCCAGCTTGTTACGGATGCGGCTAATGTGGGTATCCACCGTACGGGTATTGAGGTCAGCGCTTGTCGCCCAGACCGATTCCAGAATCTGGCTGCGGGAAAGTAGCCGCCCAATGTTGCGGAACAGGAATAACGTCAGATCGAACTCCTTATGGGTGAGATCGATTGGCTCGCCTCTCCATTCAACGCTACGGCTGTGGGTGTTCAGGCGGTAATCACCGATATCTAAATCTTCGACCCGCTCCGACGGCGGATAGGCACGACGGCCCAGCGCCGTGATACGCGCCAGCATTTCCAGAGGCTTGACCGGCTTGGTCATGTAATCGTCCGCCCCCGTCTCCAGCGCCAAAATCACGTCTTCTTCCCGGTCCATCTGGGTCACAAACAACACCGGAACGGGCCGATCACTGGTCTCGCGAATATTCTGTAACACCTGAATACCATTGGTATCCGGCAATACCCAGTCGAGTATGTAGAGGTCATAATGATCCCGATTCACAGCCTCCAAAAAGGCCTTTCCGGTCTGGAAACTCTGACACTCATGCCCAACCGCCTGCAACCACACCTGCATGACATCAGCCTGGTACTTATCGTCCTCGAGCAATGCTATTCGCAAAGACCCCCCTCGTTAAGTGCCTGCTAATGTGTATGATTTGCAATTCTGGCACATAAACCCCTGGAAAGTGAACTGGTAATCCTGTTAGTGTATGGCGCCACTGGATCAATGGGTCCGGAAACTATTCGCTTTATTTCAGACACGTCTAAGGAGCATGTTAATAATGAATAAAACCATACTGAACCTCGCAGTCGCAGCCAGCCTGGGTTTTAGTGCGCAGGGTTTTGCGCACGAAGGCGGCATGGTCAATGATGCCTTCGTGGGTGACAGCGCAGGCCATGTCGTCACTGACGGCTCCGGTGATTGTGTTCGCACCTCGAGCTGGTCGGGAGACAAGCTGATCGAAGGCTGCGGCCTGGTTGTTGCTGCGCCTGTTGCCGAACCGGCGCCCGCTCCGAAGGTTGTGAGTGAAACCGTTTCGATGTCTGCAGAAACCCTTTTCGATCTTAACAAAGACAATCTCAAAGACGCCGGAAAAGCCAAGCTTGATGATTTCGCCGCCCGTCTGAGCAGCCTGAAGTCCGTTGATACCGTCACCATCGTTGGTCACACCGACAGTTCCGGCACTGAAGCCTATAACCAGGCTCTGTCCATACGTCGTGCCGACTCCGTCAAGAACTACCTGATGAGCAAAGGTATCAGCTCCAGCGTTATGTCGACTTCCGGCATGGGTGAGAGCCAGCCAGTTGCCAGCAACGCCACCAGTGAAGGTCGCGCGCAAAACCGTCGCGTAGAAGTCTCTTTCACCGGCACTGAGATCGTCAAGTAAGACTGACCCATACTGGGTCATGCAGTCCCCATCGGCCGCCGCAAGGCGGCCGATGCATTTGCGGGGTTGCTCACCTTCATTTCCCTGCAGGAGGAGCCGCACATGAATACACTCCTTCAATCCATCCCAGCCAGCACTGTTTATCTGATCCCCTGAGCGGTACGCCTAGTCACAGCCCTGGCGATGTTCGTCATTGGGCGCATCGACATGGTCTTCGGCATTGGCTTTGACGACGACAACCGCTTGGCCAAGCGACTCATTACCGACGTCATACAGCAAGATACACGCATCCTGTCCGAGCCGGCACCGGCGGTTTCAATTGCCGAACTCGCCGACAGCAGTGTGAACCTGAATGTACGTCCCTGGACAAAGACTGCAGACTATTGGGCACTGCGTTCCGATCTGCTGGGAAATATCAAGGCAGTGTTTGATGCCAACGGCATCCCCTACCCGCAGCGTGACGTGCATCTGCATCAGGTGGACAGTGCAGCCTAGTAGAAACGACGCGGGGGACGTCCTGTCCCCACGTTTATTCCGGATGCGCCCGCAAGTGATTTCAGTATACTAAGCGGAACCCCAAAACACTGCGCCCATGCAAACCGTCGATACTCTGCTACACGCACGCTGGATAATCCCGGTCGAACCCGATGATCGCGTACTCGCTGATCACAGCCTGGCGATCCACGAGGGACGCATCGCAGCGATCTTGCCGACGGCAGATGCACGTCACCAATATCGCGCTAACACTGAGCTACAACTCGACAAGCACGTCCTCATCCCCGGACTAATCAACGCACACACTCATGCATCCATGTCGCTGCTGCGCGGGCTAGCCGATGACCTGCCGCTCATGGACTGGCTGCAGAAGCACATCTGGCCGGCTGAGGGCCGCTGGGTCAGTGAGGAATTTGTTCACGATGGCAGCCTGCTGGCCATCGCAGAAATGCTGCGCAGCGGTACCACCTGTTTCAACGACATGTATTTCTTTCCGGAAGTCAC
>JBGSOE010000350.1:0-2520 GCA_041739295.1 Thiohalobacterales bacterium
GGATGCCCTGAAGCTTTTACAGGCAGCGGCGCAGGCGACACCCGATAACGTAGAAATTCGCGATTGTTTGGATCGTGCGATTCAGGCTACGAACCCCACCTAAATTCGGAAGGCCTATCACTCACTGTCCCTGCATGCCAACATTATTCAAATGATAAAGCTGTCGTCGTCACAGATCGCTGAACTTGGGAAGCGCGCCCGTGAGCATTTTCAGCAGGGTCGGCTGATTGATGCCGCGGAAACATATGAGCGACTGAGTAAGTTACACCCGCGCGACCCGAATCTGTGGCACATGCTAAGTGTGGTTTATGGGACCATAGGCGATGCAGAAAATGCGGTCCGCTGTGCACGGCAGACAACATTATTGGCGCCTTCGGTCGTCTCGGGTTACCGGAATCTAGGGCATTTCCTGTTCCAACTTGGGCGCGCCCAGGAAGCAGAGGCGTGTTTCCGCAAGGCCGTGTCTCTGTCCGGTAGGGAGACCATGGATCTGGGTAATCTCGGGGCGGCGCTTGCGGCACAGCAACGTTACGCTGACGCCATTCCTCACTATGAGCAGGCCGTGGCGAAAAACGGCAATGATCCAGCGCTGCATTACAATCTTGCTGCGTCGTTTCATGCGCTGGGTCACTGGACCGAGGCTGCGCGCCATTATGCGCGCGCGAGCCAGTTGGCGCCCGCTGAGCCGAGTTACCTTGTCAATCTGGCTGGCGCATTGCGTGCCAGTGGGCAGGACGAACAGGCATTGGCGGCTTGGTCACAGCTATTGCAGCTAGTGCCGAACGATCTTGCAGCATTGCTGGGTATCGGTGACATTTATCGCGAACATGGTCAGCATACTTCTGCAGCTCAGAGTTATACACGGGCTGTCGAAGTGGCACCGGGTGAGATTGATCCGTTGATTCGTCTCGGTCTTACCCATCTTGATCTCGGAAACACCGATATGGCGCAGGCTTGTTTTCGCGATATTCTGTCTAAGCATCCACGGCATGTTGAGGCGCAGTACAACCTCGCACTTTCCCTTGAACGTTCAGGCTTGAACGAAGCCGCGCTGGAAGCCTATAAACAGGTCCCGTTAGGTGACCATGGCCTCGATCTGATTGGGTCGCAGGCGGGGATGTTGGAAAAGCTGGGTGAATTTGCGGCTGCGCATGCCTTGCTGGAGCCGCTAATTGCATCCGGTGTGGCGGGTCTGCGCGCACTTGATAGCTTTGGGCGGCTATGTCGCCACTTTGGTGATTGTGATCGGGCAATCGAGTCTATGGAGGCCCGCTTGCAATCGGGTTCGATCAGCGAAGAAGATCAACGTCTGCTGCACTTCCGGCTGGGCACTCTCTATGATCGACAGAAGAACTACAGCGAGGCCTTTAAACATTTCGAGAGTGGCAACCGGAAGAAACAATATCGCTATAACGTGGCGGATGACGAACGTTATGTCGACAAGTTGATTCAGATGTTTTCGCCAGAGGTTTATGCACGGATACCGTCTATCGAGCCGGTAGCGGATGTGACGCCGATTTTTATAGTTGGCATGCCTCGCTCGGGCACCACGCTCGTCGAACAGATATTGGCGAGTCACCCTGAGGTTTATGCGGGTGACGAACTGCCTTTCATTACACGCATTGCAAACACGCCGCGTGTCTACGCAGGCAGAACTCTCTGCTATCCGGATTGGCTACCTTTTCTGACGCAAACTGATTGCGAGGAGATGGCTCAGGCTTACCTCAGTGAATTGCGCACATTAGCACCCGGCGCACGCTATGTGACTGACAAAATGCCGCACAATTTCCCCTTCCTGGGTCTGATGCATCGTCTATTTCCAAACGCGCCCATCATCCATTGCTTGCGTGATCCTGCGGATGTTTGTTTATCCTGTTATTTTCAGGATTTTGCGAGTTATCACAACTACGCTTATGACTTGGCGCATCTTGGGCAGCATTTTTGCCAGTACCAAAGAACGTTGGCCCACTTTCGCGAGACCCTGAGTGTTCCTATATTCGAAAGCCAATACGAGTCTCTGGTCGATGATCCCGAGGTTCGTAGCCGCGCGTTGCTAGAGCACTGTGGTTTGTCCTGGGACGAGCGTTGCCTGCGCTTCTATGAATCTGACCGGAAATCCAAGACGGCAAGCTACGATCAAGTGCGCCAACCTATCTACAAGCGTTCTTCGCAACGCTGGCGGAATTACGAACAATACCTACAACCGCTGTTCGATGCGCTGGCGAGTGTCCCTGTTAATACGGGCACGGGTTCAAATCAGGCATGAATAAACCTATTGTGATGGTGGCGGGTATGCCGCGCACCGGTTCCATGTGGACTTACAATGTTGCGCGTCGATTGATCATGCAGTCCGGTTATACGCCTTGGCCAGTGCATATTCCTCCCGACCCGATTCCGTCGTTCCGGCTCGCCATCCAGCATGGTGTGGCAGTGAGCGACCGTATTTGTATTAAGGTGCATGCTCACTTCGAGGGTACGCTTCCTGGCCTTAAAATCTTATGTAATCTGCGCGACGCGCGC
>JBGSOE010000355.1:0-7331 GCA_041739295.1 Thiohalobacterales bacterium
CCCATTCTTCCGGCCCCATTATCGTGCTTACATGGCCAGGTGCGATCAGACAATCAAAGGACTTTATGCGCGTACCAACCACGTGTCGCATTGGCGATACGCACCACCGATAGCATCACCGGCACTTCAACCAGGACACCTACCACCGTTGCCAATGCCGCACCTGACTCAAAGCCAAACAGGCTGATCGCTGCGGCAACTGCCAACTCAAAGAAATTGCTTGCGCCGATCAATGCCGAAGGGGCCGCAACCCAATGGGCAACGCCGAGTTTTCAGTTCAGTAAATAGGCCAGTCCCGAATTGAAATACACCTGGATCAAGATAGGGACGGCCAGCATCAGAATGATGAGTGGCTGGGTCAGAATCTGTTCGCCCTGGAAGCCGAACAGTAATATCAGCGTCGCCAACAGTGCATCAGTAAGCTTGGTCGATTCCTGTCCTGAGATGTCTACGCCCACCTCGCGCATCACGGCGATGGCGCGGGGGTTTACCATGCGCCTCGATGCCAGCAGATTGCACAACCAACTCATCACCGCCGAGCGCGCGCGCCCAACTCTCCGCCATCTGCGAGCGACAGGAATTTCCGGTACAGAGAAACAGCAAGTTCATCTAATAACCTCAGCAGCACGCTGATGCGCTCGGTGCGCAACAACTGCCAGTACCGGTTGTTTGGTCCGCTTCTGCCACGTTGAACGTCGGCGCAGTTGTCAGCGTATGGAAGGTCTCCCAAGGGATGCCCTGCGGATCGAGTGTCCAGTACTTGTCCGACTGGGCATAGCAACAGGTGGTGCCCTTCTGTTTCTTGCCCGCGATACCCGCGGCACTCAATCGCTGTTCAATAGCGGTCTGTTCGTCAGCATTTTCACTTTGAATGCCAATGTGATCGAAGCCGGTCTTCTTACTGCGGGTGGAGATCGCGAAGTTGACCTTGGGATCGTCTAGCATCCATTTGGCGTAGTCATCTTTGGCGACGCTGGGTGCGGCACCGAACAAGGTCGTATAGAAATCAATGTTGCGGGACAGATCTTCGACTGCGATGTGAATGTGCATGCGTGCCATGGGCATACTCCTTGAATAGATGATAGGAATAAATCAGGTGCAGCAGGATGCGCCTGGACGGTTGGACATGTTCGCGAGCATGTTCCGATCTCCCGCAAACAACGCTTCAGCTTCGATACCGCGTGCGGTAGCACGCAATACGGACTTGGCCCAGGCCGGCAACTCTGGATGTAGCCGGTAATACACCCACTGCCCCTGTTTCTGATCCTGCACGATGCCGGCATCCCGCAGCAGCGCGAGATGGCGTGAGATCTTGGGTTGAATCAAATCAAGTGCGTGGGTCAATTCGCACACGCAAAGGGTGCGCTCGCTTGCCAACAGCATCAGACAACGCAACCGGGTTGGGTCAGCGAGCGCTTTAAAGAGGATGTCGGGTTCCAGGGCCATAGCGATATATATACGTTACAACGCATATATGATCAAGCGTATATTACTTGCGCTCCCTGGACAGCCACAAATCCAGTGTGCTTATGATCTCGTCCATGCTCTCACTATTGCTTTAGAGGGTAATAGACGCCCCACAATACTAGGAGCGAACCAGTCCCTACTATGCTTGCCGCATAGATGAATAAAGAATCAATATTTTGATTTTCATAATAATTAGTCGGAAGACACTTATATTGGAATGTGTTATCTAAACAGATGCAACAGTATCAAGCGTGCACATAACCCCATATTAAGGATATAGTCATCCATAACTTGCCAATGGTGGCTTCCAATAACCACAAAATACACCATGCAGCGTATAGCCCGATTAATAACCGTCGTAGTTCCGCTGATCAGCCTGTTCTGTACCCAGCCGGTCTTTGCTGAGACGGACGCCCTGCTCGATCAGGTCCAGAGTGCCTGGTCACGCCAGGGCGCCGAAGGATATCGACGTGTTGCCAAATCACTCGGCTACTCGGTGCGGGAAGACCAAGGCAAGATCCTGGTACCCGTGATCATCGATCGCGGCATTAGCCAGAGAACTGAATTCGCACCGCGATTACGATTGGCAGGCGCACGTTTGGATGCTGTGTCTCGCTCATACGCGCGCATCCTGGTACCTATCGAACGCCTTGCGCATCTTTCCAAGCAGTTTCCCGACGAACATCTTCGCGCGCCGATACCGGCCTACCCCGCCAGTTTCGGCATGGGCTCAATCGTCTCTGAGAGCACCTCATTAACAGATGCCGATGGCTATCAAGTCGGCAATCTAACGGGCAGCGGTATCAAGGTAGCCGTGGTGGACTTGGGGTTCTCCGGTTTGACCAACGCGAAAAATCAGGGGCAGTTGCCATCGAACACCATTAGCCAGGACTTTACCGGCACTGGCGTGGAAACAGGAACGAAGCACGGCTCCGGGGTCGCAGAGCATGTGATGGATATGGCGCCTGGTGCTACGCTGTATTGCCTCAAGGTCGATGACCAGGTTGCTCTGCAAAACGCCGCAGATTACATCCAGGCGAACGGCATCAAGATCGCCAACCATTCGGTTGCCTGGGTCCTCGCCAGTTATTACGACGACACTGGACCGATTAACAGCATCATCAACAGTTCACATGACACAGATGGCGTGTTCTGGACGGTCGCCTCTGGAAACCAGGCACATCAACACTGGCGCGGTGCCTGGACCGAAAATGGCAACAAAAACCTCATATTCTCGGGCACAGACGATCTTTTGGCCCTGTCGGGTACTGCCACCACTATATCTTTGTATCTGAACTGGAACCAATACACCAGTGTCAAGACAAATTTGAATCTGTATTTGCTCAATAAAACTGGAACGGTGGTGGCATCCAGCACGACATCTAATACCCCGTATGAATTTATTAGCCACCCTTACGATGCAACTCAAGCTCCCTATAGTGTGAGGGTGACCCGTTCGGGCAATGGTCCTGCTGCAAGCGGGTTAAACGTCACCCTGTTCAGCTTCAGTCACAATTTTGAATACTACACATTGGCATCCAGCATCATGGACCCGGCCAGCGCACACGGAGCCTTCACCGTCGGCGCGGTCAAGCAATCCAATTGGGCGCAAACTACCCCACCGCTCGAATCCTATTCCGGCCAGGGCCCCACCACGGACGGTCGCCAGAAGCCGGATCTGGTAGCGCCGGATGGCACCAGCAGTTACACCTATGGTGCGCTTAATTCATATGGCACGTCGTTCAGCTCGCCAACTACGGCTGGTGCTGCGGCATTGCTGTTACAGGAAAATTCCGCCCTTACGACTTCATCACTTGCCAGCCTGCTGAGATCCTCAGCCACTGACATTGGCGCAGTCGGCGCTGACCCATTGTATGGCTATGGAAAGCTGCAATTACCGCTGATTGATACCGATGGCGACCAACTCACCAATAAACAAGAGATCGGTTTAGGCACTAATGCATTGGTAGCGGATACGGACGGCGATGGTCTGTCGGATTATGCTGAGGCTATCACTCACAACACCAATCCACTGCTGGTTGATACCGATGGCGATGGTTTATCAGATTATGCTGAGGTCGTTACCTATACCACCAACCCACTACTGGCCGATACGGATGCTGATGGCTTAACGGACTACGTTGAGGTGATCACTTACCTCACCAACCCGAAGCTGGCGGACACCGACAGCGACGGTTTGTCTGATCAATCAGAGTTGCTTACCCATAGCACCAACCCGCTCCTCGCAGATACGGACGGCGAGGGATTATCAGACTACGTTGAAGTGATCACCTACTTAACTAACCCGAATCTGGCCGACACGGATGGCGATGGTCTGGACGATCATTTCGAGATCGTTACCTATGGGACCAATCCGCTAACCTCCAATCGCGGCGATCTCGCGCCTCGCGGCCAACCAGATGGTGTGATCAATGCGGGCGATGCCGTTGTGATGTCACGCCTAGCGGCTGGTTCAATAACACCCACTGCAACGGAATTGACTTTGGGCGATCTGAACTACAGCAGCACACTGGATGCGGGTGATATGGTCGTTCTGATGCGCGCCATCCAGGGACTGATTACTCTTCCGTGACGGTTTAGAGGGGCATCCTGTAGGAGCAGCTTTGGCTGCATAAGGCATGTTTTATCTACTCGTCATTCCGGCGAATGTCGAAATGACGGGGTAGTAAATAATTTTGCGATTAAGCCGGCAGGAAATCGATGGGGTAAGTAATCGTCACCACCTCAACATCCTTGGTACCAAAGTTGAACATTTTCACCCGCGACACCACCTTACTACCCAGCGCCGCATCGGCCAGTTCACTGGAAACAACAGAACATTCCACCACCTGACCATCAGGCGAGATGGTCAACTTCAATACCAATTTTCCCTGTAGCGTTGGGTTGCTACGCAAGGCGCGATTGTACATGGCATAGATCGCGCTTTTATTTTTATCGAACACCATTTGTATTTCTTCGATACTGCGCGATGCGTGGCGCGACTTGCCATTGCTGCTCGTGACACTGCCAGTGTCTGCGGAACTCGCGACAGGACTTGCCACACGCGTCGTACCACGCTGGGCCAATCCGACATCGCCGGTATCACGACTCAAACGGCTGGTATCTATGCCACCCGATGCCGCTGCGACCTTGGATGTCAGCAACGAGCGTTCAGTACGTGCCGCCGTCTTACCTGCGTCTGCAGCACGTGCATCCTTGCGCAAGGTGTTTAGTTTGGGGTTGTCGCGCAGATCAGCAAGATCATCACTGAAGGCAAGCAATCCAGATTTAGCAGCCTTCTTGCGCGCGGCATCCGGATCGGGTTTGGGCACTGTTTGCGCGATCTGCGTCTCCACCTTAGGTGTAGGTTTTGGCTGCTCAACCTTGGGGGTTATTTTGGGTTTGGGCTCCACCTTGGGTATCGGCTTGGGCTCTGGCTTGACTGCAACAACCGGCTCCGGCTTAGGTTTCGGCATCACCTTGGGTACAGGTGGTTTTGGCCGTTCCAGAATCAACTTGGCCAGACGTGGAGGCAACTCCTCAATTACAGGTTTTTCAATTTCAGGAACAGGCAGATAAGGCATTAGCACACTCAGGCATAAGGCCATACCACAAACACTCGACAGGATGCGTCGGAAGCGTCGTTCTTCATCCGGCGAGACCATCCATGGCAAGGTCAGTGTATGCAATGCGACACTCATTCATTCACCCCTTGTCCGGTGAGCGCTGCAGTACCGCCAGCGACACATGGCCATAACCGGCATCGGTACAGGTTGCCATTACCTTCTTGAGAATCGAGAAGGGAACGGTCTTGTTACCCATGATAGTGATCTCGCGCTGTTCGGGTGTGATGCTGGGATCGCTACGCAGTGCACTAACCGCCTGCTCATCCAGCGCCGTTTTAAGCGCCGCGACAGCGAATTCTTCTGTCGCGACGACGTCGGCGATGCTAACGACCTTGCGACCCTGCACCAGCACATCGGTATCTGTCACCATGACAACCACAGTTTCGCGCGGCTTGTCTTCGGCCACCGACTCCGGAAGTTGCACCGAGCGCGTGCTTGGCAACACCTCACCGTCCGAGGAATTCACCAGCAGGAAGAACACCAGAATGGTGAAGATATCCATTAATGACACCAGATTGAGCGCGGCACCGCGTCCCCAACGCTTGTGATGACGCTGCATGCGCTCTGCACGACCTGACATCTTCATCATCAACCCCCTACCGTAGCCACATGCGCACTTGCAGGAGGGGCATCACCGACGGATATCTGTGGGAATAGTTCCACCTTGACCACACTGCCGGCTACTACCGCATCGGCAATGCGCACTGCATCCATCGTTTGCACCAGACTGTCATAGGCAATATCCGGCTCCAATAAAAGTGTCACGTCATGTTTATCCGGATAGCGCGACTTGATTTGCTGCAACAACTCAGACAATTGCGTGTAATCGTAACTACCGTCCTGATTGACGATCCGCTTAATCAGCCCGCCTCGACGATCACCTACCTCGATACTGTCTTTACGCAGCACCAGTTCCAGATCAAAACTCTCCGGCGGTGGCTCCGCACCTGCCTGGCCGGCAGGTAGATTCAATTCCAGAATAGTGATGCGCGAAAACACCGCCGTTATCAGCAGAAACGGTACCAGGATTACCATCAGATTCATGAACGCGGTGATATTGATATCACCGGGATCACTAGTGCTGGTGCGACGGCGCCAGCGGCGTCTCATGCGGCGCCACCGCCAACCGGAGACTTCTCGGTCAGTACATTGAGGAATTTGACCGAAGCCATTTCCAGACTATCGACCAGTTCAGTGGTCTTGGTCTGTAATACGGTATAAATCAGCAGTAATGGGATCGCGACCATCAATCCAAAGGCTGTGGTGTTCATCGCAACCGAGATGCTGGCGGATAACATATCGGCCTTATCAGCAGCGTTGGCCGTGGATACGGCCGTGAATGCCTGGATGAGTCCGATAATAGTACCGAGCAGGCCCAGCAGTGTGGCAATGTTTGCAAAGGTCGCGATGTAATGGGTGCGTTTCTCCAGTCGCGGCACCGTCTCCATCAGGCCTTCCTGCATGGCCATTTCGACATCGTCACGACGGCGTGCCGACGACATGCGACTAAGCCCGTAACCGAGGATACGACTGATAGCCGATTTCGATTCGGCACTGACCGCGATCGCCTGCTGATAATTGCCCGCCGCCAATAACGGCATGATCTTGCCCCAAATACGTTTATTCGTGGAGCGCGCCAGTGTCAGATACACATAGCGTTCAATGGCTATCGCCATACCCAGCGCGAGCACCACGACGATCGGATACATAAACAGACCGCCGGACTGAAAGAAACCCACGATCGAGGTATAGATGTCCATACTGTTTCCCCCACAAACCAAATTGGCTAACTGCACTATATGAAGGGCAGTTAGCGGATTCCGTGAACTGAATCGTAATATCGCAATTCACGCTGAAATACTTCTCGCTCTACCGGTTGCAGAGATTCATTCAACAAGCTGCCGCTGGGCAGGCCTGCGATTTCACCGATACCCGAGGCCTTCCAAGGCACGATGGTCAGAGATTTCGGCAACTCCTGATTTCCCTTAATCGCCATACCCTCCAATTCAATGTCTGATGCTGACATTGCGATAGATGTCACACAAATTCCGCTCAGGAAAACACCGATCATTAAATAAGGTTTCATGGCGTCACCTCAATAGATTCGGCTTTCACACCCAGACGCTGCTGCATTTCTACAACCCACAGTGTCGCCTCTGCATCCTGACCACCAGATAATTTCTCGTAGGCACGGTAATGCACAAGGGCCTGCTGCGGCTGCTGCAGATAGATATCCAG
>JBGSOE010000382.1:0-5928 GCA_041739295.1 Thiohalobacterales bacterium
GGCTGTCGCGCATTTATTATCTGCGCCGTTTTTTCGATTACCCGATCAAGCTTTCGGCAAGCACATTGGGCAACCTGGGACCCGTGCGGGTGCTGAAAATCGGCACCAGCTATGCGTGGGCACGACTGTTTCCGCGCAAGACCGAGCGTTCGCTGGAGGACTTCCTGGTCAATCGCTTCGGTCGACAGCTCTATCTCACCTTCTTCAGGGACTACACGGAAAAAGTATGGGGCGTGCCCTGCCATGAGATCAGTGCCGAGTGGGGGGCTCAGCGCATCAAGGGCCTGTCGGTGAGTTCCGCACTCAAGCATGCGTTGCGCAAGCTGCTCGGCTTGGAGCCGAAGTCGGTCAACACATCGCTCATCGAGCGATTTCTTTACCCGAAATTCGGCCCCGGCCAGATGTGGGAAGAAGTCGCCAGCCAGGTGCGCGATCAAGGCGGGAAGATCCACTTTGGCCATCAGGTTCGTGGCTTGCGCCTTGAAAATGGCCGTGTGGCGGCGGTGACCGCATGGGATGCAACGGCGGGCCGGGAGGTCGAGTTTGCCTGCGACTACGCTTTTTCCACCATGCCGGTGCGCGACCTGGTGCGCGGCATGAACGATGTGCCCGCGGAGGTACGCGAAGTGGCCGAGGCACTGCCTTACCGCGACTTCATCACCGTGGGACTGCTGGCGAAAAAAATGCGTGCGAACCCGCAATCCCGCTCGGTCGATGCCAACAATATGCCGCCCGACAACTGGATCTACATTCAGGAGAGCGACGTGAAGGTCGGTCGCCTGCAGATATTCAACAATTGGAGCCCGGGCATGGTCGCAGACCCGTCCAAAGTGTGGATGGGGCTGGAATATTTCTGCAACGAGGGCGATGCACTGTGGTCGATGAGCGACGACGAGCTGAAGACGCTCGGCAAACGCGAAATGGCAAAGATCGGCTTGCTCGACGAAGCGGACGTGGAAGATGCCGTGGTCATCCGCATGCCCAAGGCCTATCCGGCCTATTTTGGCAGCTATGCGCGTTTCGATGTCGTGCGCAATTACCTGGACAGCATCCAGAACCTGTTCCCGGTCGGCCGTAACGGCATGCATCGCTACAACAACCAGGACCATTCCATGCTCACTGCAAAGATGTCAGTCGACAACATCCTTGGCGGCGTCACCAGCAAGGCCAATATCTGGGCGGTGAACGTCGACGACGATTACCATGAGGAAGTGCGCGAGTCGCGGGTGCCGGATCGTCATTTGAAGCAGGAACAACTTGCGGAGGCCTCTTATTAACCTTTCCGAAAATCATGACAATTATCTACTCCCGTTCAGGCTGAGCCCTTCGACTTCGCTCAGGAGAGCCTTGTCGAAGCCCTGTGCCCACTCGGATATGCACTTCGACGGGCTCAGGGCGAATGGAGACCTTGTCATAAGTTATGGAAGCCTCAATAGAACGAGTGCCTACCTGAGAATCAAGCGCGTGCTGGGAATGAAGGCCAAGTATTCATCATGTCTGTAGCTATTGAGGTAACCCCTTTGGGGCAAGCTGGGTTTCGTCTCATCTGCGGTGACAGGACGGTCTACATTGACCCGTATCTATCCAATCGTGTGGAGCAGATTGAAGGAGCGACCTTCAGACGGCTTGTGCCAATCTGGAAATCTCCGGCACGAGTCTCCGATGCTGATTGGGTTTTAGTTACTCACGACCATATGGACCACTGCGACCCCGACACATTACTTCCACTGTCTATTGCTTCACCCAGAGCGCAGTTTGTCGGCCCGCCAGATGTTCTGCGGACGCTGGCAGCGGCCGGTATCGCTATGAAACGCTTGCATGTCGCAGAGGATGCCTGGATTCCGCTAGGCAAGGACCTGCGCGTCCATCCGGTACCTGCGTCGCACCCAAATGCGGATATCGACGAACTAGGGCGTTGGCGTTGTGTTGGTTACGTGCTGGAGTCTAGTGGCAAGCGGATTTACCACTCAGGCGACACCTCCTTAAATGAGACGCTGTTCCGAAAATTGCAGGCACTAAAGCCAGTAAAAGTCGCGATTTTGGCCGTCAACGAGCATAACTACTACCGCGAGCGGCAAGGAATCGTCGGTAATATGACGGTACGGGAAGCGCTTCAATTTGCAACAGATCTCGGTGTGGAAACCTTAGTTCCAATGCACTGGGACATGTTCGCCCCCAATTGTGTGTACCCGGAGGAAATTGAGTTGCTGTATCGATTGACACATTCACCCTTCCAACTTGTACTGTCGCCCAGTGTGTTCTAAACAAGAGCGGGATTTAGTTTCAAAAGCAATGAAGACGAGCATCATCATTCGCACCTTTAACGAGGCGCGTCACATGTCTGAGGTATTGTCAGGCATTGAACAACAACAATGCCCTGGACTCGAACGCGAGGTAATCGTGGTCGACTCCGGATCTACTGATGGTACGGTTGACATCGCAAAGGCACATGGCTGCCGCATCGAGCACATTTCAAAAGAGAATTTCTCCTTCGGACGTTCCTTAAACGTAGGGTGTGCTGCCGCGACAGGTAATGTATTTATTATACTTAGTGGCCACTGCATCACAGCCGATGATCAATGGCTAGCTAACCTCACGGCGCCACTGATTGAAGGGAAGGTCATGTGGACCTACGGTCGGCAAATGGGCAACGATGGAAGCCGATTCAGTGAACGCCGCATTTTCGAGAAGTATTTCCCACCCCAGAGCCGAATCCCTCAGGAGGGATTCTTCTGCAACAATGCCAATTCCGCGCTGCTGAGACAGGTCTGGGAGCAAGCGCCGTTTGACGAGGAATTGACCGGACTGGAAGACATGCACTTGGCAAAGCGGCTTGTATCTGAGGGTCTGAAAATCGGCTACGTTGCTGAAGCAGCCGTTTACCATCTGCATGATGAAACCTGGCCTCAGATCAAGAGACGCTTCGAACGGGAATCAATTGCGCTGCAGCACATCATGCCCGAGATTCACCTCTCATCCACGGACCTGCTTCGCTATATTGCCAGTTCCATTCTGCTAGATATGGGTGCGGCGCTGCAACAGAGGGAGTTTGCACGCCATTTTGGAGAAATCGTGATGTATCGCTGCGCCCAGTATTGGGGCTCCTATCGCGGCAACAATTTTCACCGCAAGCTCTCGCGCGAACGGAAGGAAAAATATTTTTATCCCAAGTAATATCTTCCTCGAAGGAGAACTGGATGAGTATCGGATCGTCACGGGTGGTTGCCTTGCTGCCCATGAAGGCCAACAGCGAGCGTATCAGGGGCAAAAACTTTCGGGACTTCGATGGCAAGCCCCTGTTTCGCTGGATTCTAGACACGCTGCTGTCAGTTGATGAAATCGATAGTGTGATCATAAATACCGATGCCCGCACAAACCTTGCCGACAATGGTCTGGTTGATTCCCCACGCGTGGTGATCCGGGACCGCAAGCCGGAAATTTGCGGCGACTTCGTGAGCATGAACAAAGTTCTGGCCGATGACGTCGCCAATGTCGATGCCGATATCTATCTAATGACCCATACCACCAATCCGCTGATGGGCGCCGAGACCATCCGCGGCGCCTTGGAGGCATTCCGTGAGGCAAGGTCTCGGGGCGAGGCGGACTCATTGTTCACCGTGGACAAGGTGCAGACCCGCTTCTACCGTGCTGATTGCAGCCCGGTGAACCACGACCCCAACAACCTTATCCGCACCCAGGATCTGGAGCCATGGTTTGAGGAGAATTCCAACCTCTACATCTTCACTCACGACAGCTTCGCAAAGACCAATGCACGCATTGGTGAGAAGCCGATGATGTACCAGGGGCCGCGCTTCGAATCCATAGATATCGACGACCAGGACGATTGGGACCTAGCGGTCGTCGCCGCACGCTACCTGCAAGAACAACAAGGGAAAAAACCATGAAAATCCTGGTGACCTGTCCGCCCATGCTGGGCATGATCGACAGTTTCAGGCCGCTGTTTGATGCAAAGGGAGTCGAGTTGACGGCACCCAGGGTTGTGCAGACCATGTGTGTGGCTGAACTCAAGGAACTGGTGCCGCAACATGACGGCTGGATCATCGGTGATGACCCGGCGACTCGCGAAGTCTTTTCAGTTGGCAAGGGGGGGAGGCTCAAGGCGGCCGTCAAATGGGGGATCGGCGTGGATAACGTCGATTTCGCAGCCTGTAAGGAACTTGGCATCCCGATCACCAATACCCCCAACATGTTCGGTCCGGAAGTGGCCGATATTGCCATGGGCTACGTGGTTGCGCTGGCACGCGAAACCTTCGAGATTGACCGTGCCGTGCGCGCAGGCAGTTGGCCCAAGCCGCGCGGTATCTCCCTTGCCGGAAAAGCCGTCGCCCTCATTGGCTATGGCGACATCGGCAGGAACACCGCCAGGCGGCTGCTCGCGGCCGACATGAAGGTGATCGCCTACGATCCTGCGGCATCGCAATCACCAGAGGCACAGTCTGTCGAGTTTGCTCGATGGCCGGAGCGGCTTGAAGAGGCGGATTTCATTGTCGCAACATGTGCGCTGACCCCATCCAGCCATCACATGATCAACGCAGAAGCGCTCGCCATGGCGAAACCCGAAGTACGAGTCGTCAATGTTGCTCGTGGCCCGGTCATTGATGAGCCCGCGCTGATAGCCGCGCTGCAATCGGGACAAGTCTATTCTGCCGCACTCGACGTATTCGAGACCGAACCCCTGCCCATGGATTCGCCGCTGCACCAGCATCCACATTGCATTTTCGGGTCGCATAACGCCTCGAACACGGCTGATGCGGTGCTGCGCACCAGCGAGATCGCCATCGGCAAGCTGTTTGGCTTCCTCGGCATCCAATGAACAAAATGTCCCGACGCACTGCGATTATCACCGGCGCGGCCGGCGGCATCGGGCGCGCGCTTTGCCAAGCATTCGCCGGGGCAGGGTACCACGTCATCGCCAGCGACCAGGGAGCACCTAGCGGAGCAATGACGGACTTTGCCTACGTGCCTGCAGACCTTGACCAGTTTTGCGCAGACGAGCGGGCGCGTGCCGAAATACTGGCGCAGATACGGGATGCGGTGGGAGGGCGCGAGCTTGCCGTGCTCATCAACAATGCCGCCTTGCAGATCGTCAAGCCTGCCGAACAGCTCACGGTCGCGGACTGGTCGCGTACCATTAATGTCAACTTGGTCTCACCCTTTTTGCTGATCCAGGCCTTGCTACCGGAACTGGAAGCAGCTAAGGGTTGCGTCATCAACATCGGAAGCATTCATGCCTCGCTGACCAAGCCCGAATTTGCCGCCTACGCTACCAGCAAAAGCGCCTTGATCGGCTTGACTCGCAGCCTTGCGGTCGAGTTGGGGCGGCGCATCCGGGTCAATGCCATCAACCCGGCGGCGATTGCCACCCCCATGCTGTTGGAAGGTTTCGCGGGAAAAGACGTGGCACTATCTGAACTCGAAGGCATGCATCCCGTGGGCCGCATTGGCGAGACGGGCGAGGTCGCGGCCTTAGCTTTGTTTCTTGCATCGGATGCTGCGCGCTTTATCAACGGTGCGGAAATCGGACTGGATGGCGGAATCCGCGCGCGGCTTCATGATCCTGTTTAATCGGTTCGGCTCTTCCTGGCAAATGCCTTGTCGATATGACTGAAGACCTTGAATTCTTCGAGCGGGCAGTGGATGCAGTCCGTTCCGCCAACACCTATGGCTTGCTTGATCATGAGCGCCAAGTCTTGGTAATAGAGGTACTGACAGGTTACTCGGGCAGCAAGCTTGTGGGCGCATTGCAACGACTGTGCCGACTCTTTCAGGATGACGACTCTGCGTGTTATCTGGAGATAGGCGTGTTTCAGGGCTTGACGCTCAATTCAGTAGCCTCGGCCAATCCAGAACTTCCGTGCTTTGGCGTTGACAACTTCGCTTTTTTTGATCCAAAACATGAAAACATGG
>JBGSOE010000406.1:0-11883 GCA_041739295.1 Thiohalobacterales bacterium
CTGACTGATGATGTTCTCGAAGCGGTAGGGATCGCCGACGCGCTCGCGCAGACTGCGTACTTCCTCGACCAGTTCCTGCCGCTCCATGACGCGGCGCACAACCAGCAGCAGTGCCTCGGGCGTGAACGGTTTCTGAATGAAATCCGTTGCGCCGGCGCGCATGGCATCGACTGCGGTATCCACGGTGCCATAGGCTGTGACCATGATCACCGGCAGCTGCGGCCGCATATCCTGTAATGCGTGCAGCAGATCCAGACCGGACATGCCGGGCATCTGTTGATCGGTGAGCACTAGCCCAATGTCCCCATTGCGCAGCCGTTCCAGGGCTTGCTCGCCGCTGGCCGCCGTCAGCACCGTGAATCCTGCATCCGTCAACGCTGCTCGCATCAGTTCACGGTGTGCTTCATGATCGTCAACGACCAGGATAGTGACGTAATTCATGCAGCACCTTCAACCTGTAGCACGCAGGGCAGCATGAAGTCGAAGCGGGCGCCGCCAGTGGCTGCAGCTTGCACGGTCAGAGTCCCTCCATGGGCCTCGACTATACGTTGTGCCATTGCCAGTCCCAGGCCGGTACCGCTGGGTTTGGTGGTATAAAACGGACGGAATACCTTGGCAACGTCGTTCGCAGGAATGCCGGGGCCGCTGTCTTCAATGCTGACGCTCACGCTGTCGGGTGCGGCCCCGCTACGTGTACGCACACATAGCCGACCGCCGTTCGGCATCGCCTGTACGGCGTTGCGCAGTACATTGCTGAGGGCCTGCTCCAGCTTGAAGACATCGACTTGCACCGGAGGAAGGTTTGCTTCGAAATCACGTTCGATGCGCAGTTGGCTCTGGGCGAATTCCGTCTCCAGGGCGTTCAGCAATACATTCAAGGCTGCATTCAGCTTCATGGGCGTCGGATGTAGTGTCAAACTGTGGCTGTATTCGAGCAGATCGGTTACCAGCCGTTCCATATCCGCAATGGATTTGGTCAGGTCTGTGTGTGCTTGCTGCTGAACCGGACTGCCATCGGCAGCCGGGCGCAGGGCACTTGCACCCATGAGCATACGGCCGAGATAGTTGCGGATCTGATGTGCGATCCAGGCGGCGACCTGGCCAACCGAAGCCAGTTTTTCCGACTGGATCAATTCGCGTCGCAGTGCCTTGGCATGAGTCACGTCGCGGCCGATGCACACCGTGCCGATGAGTTCACCGTGATTGTCGCGCAGCGGCGAAAGTGTGAGTTCTACATCAACCATGCTGTTGTCACTGCGGCGCAAACTGATCTCGGCGCTTTGTACCGGTTGGCCTTCGAGCACGGTGGCGTAGAGCCGATCGCGTTGACTGATGTCACAATAGATATCATCCGATTTACGTCCCACCACTAGATTACGTGGGTATCCTAGAATGCGTTCGGCAGCCTGGTTGAACTCGACGATGGTCCCGTCCATTGCCGTAGTGGCGATCATGTCGGCAGAGTGATCCATAATGCTCGCAAGATAGTCGCGTGTCTCCTGCATCGCGCGCGCATGCAGTTCGGTTTCGGCGAGCTGCGCCTGCAGGTCGTCGGCCATGCGATTGAAACGTTGCGCGAGATAACCTATCTCGTCATTGTGCAGAATTTGGGCGCGGGTATCGAGATTGCCCGACTGCAGACTGGCCATGGAGCCAGACAGCAGTTGAATGGGTTTGATCACCATACGTCGGAAGGCCCACTCGATAAGCAGGATAAGCGCGATCAGCGAAATCAACATCAGACCACCGGTGATGAGTGCGATGCGCTTCAGTTCACGTTGTAGATGAGATTCAAGCTCCTGTGTACGCTGTGTAATCTTTGTGCGGGTCAGGCCGATTTCAACACTGCCAAGTTGGGTTCCGCCGTATTCGATATCGCGGTGAACCGTCAAAAGCGAACTGTCGGCACGTGTCCTGGTGAGGGTTGCGGAAAAACTTTCCGGTTGAGTATCCTGCCCATCGAAATAGGGGTCCTGTCCATTCAGGTAATGAGTGACTGGTTGCGCATTTGCATCGAAGATCACCGCATAAATAATATCCGGGTCAGCAGACAGCTCTTCGACATAGCCTTCCAACAAGAGGTAATCGTAAGCAAGTAACCCCTGGGGTGCGATGCGCGCCAGAAAGGTTGATGAGGCAGTCCCCTTGTCGAGCAGTGTGCGGGACATATCTTTGGTTTCACGTATCAGGCGTTCCTGCATGATCTCCCGTTGATTGGCGAGCATAGTTGCACCGAGCAGTGTCATGGAGACAATCAGGAATAAGGCCAATGCCAGGAAAAAGCGCCGCTGTATGCTGAGCGGATAACGGCGGGGAGAATCAATGGGTGGCATCGAAGTCGGAGGGAACCATCGGTTTGAGGACTGTGTATTCCGCATCGTTAGCCGATGTGAAATGGCTGGCGACGATATGCTTCAAGGCCTCTCTCCCCGCGTCGCTCTGGTCCAGCGCCAGTAGGACGGATTTCAGCTCTTCGATCAAAGTGGCATCAAGATCGGCGCGCACGGCGATCGGTAAAGTGGGTATGGCCTCGCTTTCAGCCAGTACGCGCAGTTTGCGGACATCGACGCGCCTAATAATCTCAGGCCGTTGGAATACGGGGGAACCAATGCCGGCGGCATCAGCGGCACCGTTGTAGGCAGTGAGCAGAGCATTGGGCGGGTTTTTGGTGAACACCGCGCGATAGTCTGTGGTTTGCAGTCCATGGGCGCGCAGGATTTCGCGTGCCAATATATGACTCACCATTGCATTTGGATCGCCGAACGCTATTGTCTTTCCATGCAGGTCTGCGATGTCCTTAATCGGTGTGTCAGCTCGCGTTACGATCAATGCGCGCATAGTGCAATCAGGGGATTCGCAGAGTTTGGCGATGGCGATGTAACCGGCGTGTTGGTGCGCCTGGATGTACTGCAATTGATTCAGATGTACAAAGTCAAACTCGTGTGCGTATACACGGCTCATGAAGGCATCGAAACTCTTGTCGGTCTCGATCACCACTTCGCGATTTAGCGCCGTGCTTAGGATTTGTGCCAAGGGTGTGAATTCGCGCACCATGCTCTGCGCATTCCAGCGCGGGAATACACCAAAGCGCAGCGGTGTCTGATCCGCGCCAACTGCATTACCGCTGATGGCGGCGAGTAGCAGGCACAGCCAGATGTTTATCCGAATTTTCCGCATACAATCCCGGGATAGATTGCCGAAGGTGATGGAAAATAGCATGCGGAGATCGAGCTTGAACAGTGGGAAGATTGTGAGTATATGGGACGATGCGCCATGCCCGGGTTTTATTCCGAAAACTGTCTTAGGGAACCTCTGATTTATTCGTCATTCCGGCGAATGCCGGAATCCATAGTATTCAAGGCGCTGGATTCCGGCATTCGCTGGAATGACGGGTTGGGAATTAATCAGAGTTCCTTAGCTTGTTATCCAGCTGGTAAAGATTGGGGCGGGCAGGATTCAGCTGCGCAGATGTCGTGCCTGACGTTGCGGGACGTCTGCATGAGACGTTTGCTCGTTCCTGCTGATCGCCAAGCTGTCTTTTTGCGTACGCAGCCTATCTTGCAGAAAACCTGGGCAGCCCTTGGCGCCCTGCGCGGCGCAGTCGAGGGCCAGCATATCCAATACCCTGTCTTCATTCATACCGAATGGGCCAGTCAGGGCTTGATGTAGTAATTCGAACAACCGTGTCAGGGCGATACGATGAGTCTGGGTGGTGGTCACGAACAGCCAATCCGAAAATGCCAGAAACCGACCAAAGGCGTCCTCATCCAGCAGCAGTGGCAGCGTTGCAGTAAAGCGCCCGGAATTTGCGATCAGATCCCAGTAGCGTGCGAAACGTGTCATGCGCTGCATGTCGGCAAACGCAATCCGGCTGTTTGACAGGATAGTATAGGGCGGCTCTGGCGCAAAACGCAGATCGTACTCTTGGGTGTGACGACTGATGGGTGCACCGCGCAGGCGCTTGAGAATACCCACCTGAATCTCATGTGGGCGCAGGGCATAGAGGCGATTGAAGCCCGCGCCGAAGCTTGCCAGATCTTCGTCTGGCAGGCCGACGATCAGATCGGCATGGATATGTGCGTGCGACTGTTCTCGCAGCCAGCGCAGATTTTCCTCGGTGCGGTCGTTATCCTGTTTTCGGCTGATGAGTAACTGGATCTTGGGATTGAAGGTCTGTACGCCGACTTCAAGTTGTAGCGAGCCGGGAGGGAACAGTACTAATAATTCTTTCAGGCCATCCGGTAGCCGGTCGGGGATTACCTCGAAATGCAGGAACAGATCATCGCTTAAACGGTCGAGGAAAAACTGTAGGATGCGTCGGCTGCTGTTGACATTCAGGTTGAAGGTGCGATCCACGAATTTGAAATGCCGCGCGCCGCGTTTATGCAACACATCCATCGCGTCAAGAAAGCGGTCAAGATTGAAGGGTAGTGCAGTCTTGTCCAGCGCCGACAGACAAAATTCGCATTTGAATGGACAGCCGCGCGAGGCCTCGACATAGATGAGTCGTTGTGTGAGGTCTGTGTCGCTGTAATAGGCGTAGGGTAGCTCTAGATCATCCAGTTGTGGTGCAGCCGCGTTGATGATTTTCTGGGCGGGACGTTTATCTGCCAGCAGTTGTTCGCACAGTTCGCGAAACGCAAAATCACCCTGGCCGGCGATGACGTAATCGGCAAGGTCTACGATCGGCTGTTCCGCCTGTTCGTAACTCACCTCTGGACCGCCAAGCACGATCACCAGATCAGGTGCGACACGTTTCAGCACCGCAACCAGTCGCGTGGTCTCTTCGACGTTCCAGATATAGACGCCCAGCCCGAGGATGCGCGGGTTGCAGGCAAGCAGCTTTTCGGCAATATCGGTCGGCCGCTTGTCGATGGTGTACTCGGCAATCTGAGCACGCGCGCGTAGTTCACCTAAATTGGCATACAGGTAGCGCAGCCCTAGCGAGGCATGGATGAATTTGGCGTTGAGTGTGGCGAGGACGATATCGGACATGGTCGGTATTGTACGCTGGAATCTATCGATTTGGCGTCACAGAGGTGATGGTGTGGAAAAGGCATTATTAATGCGGGGAAAGAATGCATTAAGGAACCTCTGGTGATATCCACCGAAATCGAGAGGAGTGGTGGCGCTAACAGGACGTCAATTATTCCTGCACTAGCAGCGGGGCCATGAGCCGGTCTGCATTGATCAGTACCAGATGAAAGGTTTCGCCGCGCACCTTGGCAGCCAGCCACGGTCTAGCGAGTTCAAACAGTTCTGGTAGAGCAACAAGATACGGAAGCGGCAATTCAATTGTGATTCCCTGGGCATTCAGATTGACCTGTTGCGATTCACTACCGATGGGCTCAATTCGGAGGGCATTCCAATCGACGGCTACACCAAACTGCGCCTGTCGAGTGATCAGTGCCGCGAGTTGTTGTAGTTCAGTGACAATGGCGGTGCAGAGCGTCCGTTTCTGCCGAAGGTCGTCCGCGTTGGCAAACTGAAATTCCAGGCCATCATCGGTTCCACAGCTCGGCCCTATCGGACTGAAACTCCAATGCGTGATGACAGGGCTTCCATCAGCGCGTGTCGTGATGGGAGATACCGAGATTGCTATGCCTGATTCCATGCCGATGGCAGAGCTGACAAAGGCTTCGGGATCGCACAGATTCAGGGTGCAATAATTTTCCAGGATGCGTCGTTCCAATGCCGCCTGTTCGCGTGGCCGAGGTCCCACGACTATCACGGGTTTGCCATCGATAGTTAGATGCAAATCGTGATCGGGTCCAATGCTGACATCGACAGGTGTCATCGGTGTGACGGTTGCGGCGAGGGCTGCATAGTCGGCCGCCAGATTGTCGATGGCGTTGACCCAACGGTGTAGATCTGATTTTCCAGGTTTATTCCGCAGATCATCACGCGCTCGTTGCGCCTCTCGCGCATAGGCGGCACTCAATTCCAGGAGCGCGGCCTGGGCAAGGTCGGCACGTAACGGTGCCGGGCCATCGACAAGGCTATCCGCCAAGCGGGTGAGAGGTGACTGTGTGCTGCCGGCGCTGGCCGTCGTTATCGGGATGCTGCAGATTAGCAGCAACAGGATGTGACAGAGCGGATTCCGCAGGATTCGCGAATAGCGAAGCCTGTGGTTGTGACCCGGGTGTGACGAGGATGCTGGGGAGATTGGGTGAATGGGCATTGCGGGAGCTTAACGTAACCGGACTCTGGTTACAGCCGCGACAGTCCCAGGGTGCTGACCAGAATCAGCCCCGCACCAATCCAGCGCTTGAATAACGTGTCATTTCTCAGGATCGCCTCATGGGCTTTGAGTCCTATGACATGTCCTATGGCGGCGACCGGTAGTAAGACGAGCGCAGTCAGTAGATGCAGGTCAACGCCGACAGCCGCGAAGGTCGACATCTTGATCGCGACCAGAATGAACCAGAGTACGAACAGGGTATTACGCAGCTGGTCCTTGGAAACATTGCGCATGTACACGGCAACCATCAACGGTGCGCCGGTTAGCGAAGTACCGGCGATATAGCCACCGAGAATGAGTAGCAGTTTGTCGACGCCGTTATGGTGACTGTGAATGGACCAGTTCATGACCCAGATAAAGGCATAGAACAGCGTGACGGAATAGATGAACAGCAGCAGCCAGTGGTTGGGTAGATTTAGCAGGCCGAACACACCTACCAGTGCGGCCGGGATGATGTAATAGGACGAGTGTTTCAGATAGGCCCAGTCGACGTTGTTCAATCGCGTGCGCAGGGTAAGCCCCGAAAAGAACAGTAGGTGAGAGCCGATGATCGGTAGCCACAGCAGCGGTTGATTATCCATGAACAGCATCAGCGGTAGTCCCAGTGCCGCACCGCCGAAACCCAGACCGGTGCGTACGAAGCCGGTCCAGAGGAAAATCAGGGCGATCAGCAGGGATTGGGTCAGGTCGAAGTGCAGTAACATGGATGTGGTTCGTTGGGTGTCGCAGGTACTATACAGTTTTTATGGGCCGCTCCCACAACGATCGGATAGGTCAGCGGTTCCTCAGGTACGTAGGTTATCCAAAATAATGAGTAACTCGACTGAACATTGGTGCCCCGACTTTGCGGACCAATCGCCGCTTTTTGAACCACTGCGCGAGATGGCACGGCCGTTCGCGCAATTTACAATGTGCTGGCCTGAACTTTCCGATTACCAGCAGGTATTGAACTCACAGGCAGACCCTATTCTGACACTGGGTGGGCAGCGCTTAAGGATCGTGCCGCAGGCAGTCCGACCACAGCGTTTTGAGGAACACTATTCGCCACGTATCCATGCTACGGGTGAGCTACAGACCCGGCGTCACAATTGGCACGACTACTTTCAGTTTCTGACGTGGTTGATGTTTCCGCGGACCAAGGCGCAGATCAATGCGCTGCATGTCCCACAGGTCGAGAGCCGCTTGAAACTGGGCGGTGATACCGGCAGGCGTTCGCCATTGGAGAATATGTTGTCACTGTTCGATGAAGGTGGGGCGGTGGTGCTGGCGAGTGATCCGTCGTTGTTGCAACTGATCCGTGACTTTCAATGGAAAACCTTATTTTGGGTGCGGCGTGCTGAGCTGGCGGAGAATCTCCGGTGCATAACCTTCGGGCATGCGCTTTACGAAAAGGCGCTGCGGCCCTATGTCGGTATGACAGCCAATACCATTCTGATGGAGGTAGATAGGGCCTTCTTTAGATTGCCACCGGCGCAGCACCTGCACGAGGTCGATAGACGGCTGACGGACTTTTTTACAGCTGGCATGGATTACCGGGAGCCGCGTGATTTGCAGCCCTTCCCGATACTCGGTATGCCGGGTTGGGATGTGGCCAATAGCGCTGCGGCCTATTACGACAATGATCGCTATTTTCGATCAGGGCGGGGACGTTCCACCCCTGTCAGGGGAGTGGGTTGAGAATCCCCTTATCCTGACATAGAAAAAATAGTGGCAATACGGTGCGGTTTGTGTATATTGACCTCCGTTGCAGTACAGTTCTTGTAGTTGGTTCGGAAGCCCTCCAGATGTTTTTTGGTCGCCCCCCCGTAATATCTCTTACAGAAATGAACTGCACATTCATCGCAATTCAACTGAAGAAAGAGGTATTTCCGTGATTACAGGAACAGTAAAGTGGTTCAATGACTCCAAGGGCTTCGGCTTCATTACCCCGGCTGACGGTAGCAAGGATGTATTCGTGCATCACTCCGCCATTCAAGGTAGTGGCTTCAAGTCCCTGGCCGAGGGCCAGCAGGTATCGTTTGATGTGGAACAGGGTCAGAAAGGTCCGTCGGCTGTGAACGTTAAGCCGGTCTAAGCATCAGATACTGCGCAAGCAGTCTGTAGATAAAGACCCCGCTTCGGCGGGGTCTTTTTTTTGTGTCGGGTTTGTACCCGCCGGTGCGTTGCGTACTATGTTGGTTATAAACTAGTCCATATCTGAGCAATCTAGGTTCGCTTCTAAGACTAATATTACAGTGAGTTACAGATCTATTCGAAAGTCATACGGGAGATTTGTTCATGGACCGAAATTCAGAAGTCGCAGTCATAACCGGTGCCAATCGCGGTCTCGGGCTAGAGACCTGCCGGCAATTGGCAGAGCGCGGATACAGGGTGATCCTGACCAGTCGCGATGCTGACAAAGGTAGAGCCGCCGTTGAGCATCTGCGCCAGCAGGGTCTACAGGTTGATTTTCATGTGCTGGATGTTACCGATTTGGCCAGTATCGCGCAGCTGGCACGCGACATTGATCAGGACTACGGTCGGCTGGATGTGCTGGTCAACAATGCCGGTGTGTTTCTGGACTCGATCGGCTCGGATGATTCAACACAGGACAGTGTCTTCCATGCTGAATTGAGCACAGTTCGTGACAGCATGGAAACCAATGTCTATGGTCCGTTGCGGCTATGCCAAGCGTTGATCCCATTGATGAACGGGCAGGGACGGATAGTTAACCTTTCCTCAGGTATGGGCCAGTTGGCGGATATGAATGGCTGTTGCCCTGGCTATCGGTTGTCAAAAACAGCCCTTAATGCGCTGACGCGTATCTTTGCGGACGAACTCAAGGGTACTCAGGTCAAGGTGAATTCGGTTTGCCCTGGTTGGGTGCGCACCGACATGGGCGGTCCTGGCGCGACGCGTTCAGTGGAGCAGGGTGCCGAGACGATCGTCTGGTTGGCGACGCTGCCGGATGACGGGCCGAGCGGTGGATTCTTCCGCGATATGCAGCCGATTCCCTGGTAACTGGAGGAGCAGATTATGCCGGGTTTGCTGATACGGTTATTGATTGGCGCGCTGGGCTTATGGCTGGCCTCGGTACTGGTGCCCGGTATAGCGATTCAGGGTGTCGGCACGCTGTTGTTGGCTGCACTGCTGTTGGGCATTACCAATGCGCTGGTGCGCCCGTTACTGGTTATTCTGACCTTGCCCATTACGGTAATAACACTGGGTCTGTTTCTGTTGGTTATTAATGCGGCGATGCTGGGTCTGGTCGCGGCATTGTTGGACAATTTCGTCATAACAGGCTTTTTCTCGGCACTGTTCGGCGCACTGATCGTGAGCCTGACGGGCTGGATTGCGTCCTGGTATATCGGGCCTAGTGGCCGTGTCGAAGTGATAGTGGTGCGTGAAGAACGATTGCGCTAGCCGCGCGTCCGCTGCTCGCTTGATCAAATTAATCAGAGGTTCCCTAACAGTATGGAAAGGTTCTTGTCCTGCATACAGGCGCCAGGGCCGTTATACTAACGGCTATGTCTACCAGCTCCCCCGATCGCGATACCCTGTGGCACCGCCAACATGCCGAAGCCTCACTCAAGCGCTTGTTGCCGCGGCTGGAGGCCCGGTTTTCCGCGCAGGTCGATAGTGACGCTTGGCAGTGCTATTTGCAGCGCCTCCATAGCCATTTCCCTAAATTGTTTACCTGCCTGTATCAACTCTACGGTCAGCAGTACGACTTCTTCTATCACCTGGAAAGCATTGTCGCATCGGCCACGGATATGTGGCTGGTGCGCCCCACCGAGTTGAAGGCGCTGGATGCGCTGCGTGAAGTCGATCCGAACTGGTATCAATCTCAGCGCATGCTCGGCACCATGGCCTATGTTGATCTGTTCGCCGATGACCTTGAAGGTCTGCGTGCGCGTATTCCTTATCTGCTCGAACTGGGTGTGTCCTACCTGCACCTGATGCCGCTGTTCAAAATGCCAACGAGCGATAACGATGGTGGCTATGCGGTTTCCAGCTACCGGGAACTGAATGCCGAAATAGGCACAATGCAGCAGCTCGCCGAGTTGGCCTCGTTACTACGCCATCACGGCATGTCTCTGTGCCTGGATTTTATTTTCAACCACACCGCTGACGATCACGATTGGGCGCGCCAGGCATTGGCCGGTGATACGGAGCATCAGGCCTATTACCGCATGTATCCGGACCGCACGTTGCCGGATGCCTATGAAAAGACCATGACGCCGGTGTTTCCGGAAGAACATCCCGGTTCCTTCACCTATCGCAATCGACTCAAGCAGTGGGTGTGGACCAGCTTCCATAATTACCAGTGGGATCTGAATTACGAGAATCCGGTGGTGTTCAATCGCATGCTGGAAGAAATGCTGTTTCTCGCCAATCAGGGCGTGGAGATTCTGCGTCTGGATGCCGTTGCCTTTGTCTGGAAGAAGCTTGGTAGCAGTTGCCAGAATCTGCCGGAGGCGCACACCATCATTCAAGCTTTCAATGCCCTGGTACGCATTGCTGCGCCGGCGATGGTGTTCAAGTCTGAGGCCATCGTGCATCCCGACGAGGTGCGCAAATACATTGGTGAGGACGAGTGTCCACTGTCCTACAATCCGCAGCTCATGGCGTTGCTGTGGAATTCGTTGGCCACCCGCAAGGTGCGTATCCTCACACATGCGATGAAGAAACGTTTCGCCTTGCCGAATGGTTGCGCCTGGGTGAACTATGTCCGCTGTCATGACGACATTGGTTTCGCCTTTTCGAACGACGATGTCACCGACCTCGGGCTCGACCCTATCGCCCATCGGCGTT
Source organism: Thiohalobacterales bacterium (assembly GCA_041739295.1). Lineage (GTDB taxonomy): Bacteria > Pseudomonadota > Gammaproteobacteria > Thiohalobacterales > Thiohalobacteraceae > JAHJQQ01. Next base: position 11,036 of record JBGSOE010000406.1, read on the forward strand.
TCCTGACGGAGTTCTATACCGGCCGCTTCGAGAGTAGTTTTGCGCGTGGTTTGCCCTTCCAGGCAAATGCCGCCACCGGTGAGGCACGCATCTCCGGCACCTGCGCCTCACTGGCAGGATTGGAGCGGGCGCTGGAGTTGAATGATGAGGTGGAAGTCGATCTGGCGATTCGCCGGATTCTGCTGCTCCACGGCGTGATCCTGACTATCGGTGGTATTCCGCTACTGTATCTCGGCGATGAGATCGGCATGCTCAACGATAATGACTATGCGCGCGATCCCGACAAGCTGGGCGACACCCGTTGGTTACATCGTGCTGCCTTCGATTGGAGGCGCGCCGAACAGCGTCGTGACCTGACCAGTGTACCGGGCCGTATTTATCAAGATTTACTGAGACTGATCCAGATTCGCCAGCAGAACCCGGCTTTTGATCGCGCCGAGACCGAGATTGTCGAGACCGGTAACGACCGTGTGTTCGGCTATTTCCGCACCAACAACGATCACAGTGTACTAGTGCTCGCAAATTTCAGCGAAGAGCCTCAGCATGTCGAGGGCACGCGGCTGCGACTGCTCGGTCTGCGTAAGAGCGTTGTGGATCTGGTAGCCGGGCGCACCATCATCGCCGCCCATACCCTTGAGCTGGAACCCTACGACCTGATGATCCTGGCCCGGCCGGCAACTCGCTGAGTCACTGCCAATATCCTGCAACACTGCTCTTCGGGTGCGGGGCAAATTTGTTCTCAGCTGAACGACGTAGGTCGGGTTAGCGGCCTCATCGCGTAACCCGACGCCGGTGCTTGAAAATGTCGGGTTACGCTAACGCTAACCCGACCTACGCCCCTTGCTCGG
>JBGSOE010000414.1:0-3328 GCA_041739295.1 Thiohalobacterales bacterium
GAATGCCGGAATCCATGTCATTCAAGCTACTGGATTCCGGCATTCGCCGGAATGACGGTTTTGATCGAGAACCCATAAATCACATAAGACTTAGTAGCATCACTCATGGCCCTTAAAGCAACCATCTTCAAAGCCGAACTACAGATCTCCGATATGGACCGCAATTATTATGCGACTCATACACTCACGCTGGCCCAGCATCCGTCGGAAACTGACGCGCGCATGATGCTGCGTATCCTGGCATTTGTACGTCACGCGAGTGACCGGTTAATGTTTACCAAAGGCATAAGCACAGACGATGAACCTGATCTCTGGCAGAAGGATCTGACAGACAGCATCGAACTCTGGATCGATCTCGGCCAACCCGATGAGAAACGCATCCGCAAGGCCTGTGGTCGCTCGCGGCAGGTGGTCATTTATTGCCACAGCGGACACAGCGCCGAACTATGGTGGCAGAAGAACCGCGGCAACCTGGAGCGTTTCGATAATCTGACAGTGATCAACCTGCCTGTGGAAGCTGGTCAAGCTCTGGAAAAACTCACAGAACGCAGTATGCAATTGCAATGCACGGTACAGGATGGGGAGATCTGGCTATCGTCCAATACAGGCAGTGTCACGGTTGTGCCGGAGATATGGAAACAAGGAAAGTAGAAAAACAAAAAGCCTGCGGCCCGCAGCGCGGTCCACAGTCTGCGAATTCGGAACGACTAAGACTAAAACCCACCTTGGGTAAACAGCATATAACCGATCCATCCGAGCACGGCGATCAGCGCCATGTGGTGAATACGGAGATTTGACCGCGGACGGTTACTGAACAAGGGCCGATCATCGGGCCGTAGAATGACAGACATGACAGACTCTCCTGGTATCTGATGCCTAGAAGAAAGGCAACATCTATGCCATACATCGTCATATCGTCGTTAGAACTTTAGAAATACAGTAAATTCTCCCGCTGGTGTCCACAGGTCCTTTGCGCGCGAAGCTACATTTCTATCCGGGAAAATGTCGGACGCGGCCTTCGGCCTGAATCCGATAATGCGCAGCAGGTGGTGCCAAGGACAGCAGCGAAACTACCCCGTCATTCACCGATAGCCGACTGTGTCGGCATGCGCAGCACGAAGGACACGCGGCGATTGCGTGACCGTCCCTCGACACTGCTGTTGTCCGCACGCGAGCGGGTGTCGGCATAGCCAATGGCGCGAATGCGGTCAGCCCCAACACCCTTCTCAATCAAATGTCGAGTCACCATGGTCGCGCGTGCAGCCGATAGTTCCCAGTTCGAAGGATATTGCGCGGTCTGGATGGGGACGTTATCGGTGTGGCCTTCAACCGACAAGGCATAGGGCAAGGCTTTGAGTGTCGCTGCAAGATCGTCCAGTACGTCGCGCCCCCCCGCCGTGAGCGCCGCATTAGCCGGTGTGAACAAAATATTGTCACTGATGACCAGATTGATGACATCTGATTGCACACTGACTTCGACCCGCCCACTCAACGCGCTGTGTTGCAGATCATCGAGCAGTTTCTGCACGGGATCCATTGGCTTCGTTTCACTTGCCGGCTCCATGCCCTCGGCAATCTTCGCTAGTTCTGCAATGGATTCATCATAATTCACGGGTTCGATCTGCAACAGATAATGCGGATCAACCGTGGTGAGTGATGCTGTCGTCTGTGACAGGAACAGCGACGAACCACCAGCAGCATCGACGATAGGCGAATCCACAATCAGGAGTTGTTCGGGTTCTGTTATTAGGATCGACGCCGATGGATCAGGCGTTAGATTCTCATGCACCATCACCGGCTGTTCCTGTAACACCAGATCGAGACCAGGCATGGGAGAATCCGGTAAGGGCTGTATTTCGCCGACCTTTTCCGGCGGCGGAATATCCGGTGTAATAATTTGCGTAACCGCCTGCACCAACTGCGCAGGTATCAACACACCCGCACCGCCGTCCTGATCGCTGGCGCTTTTCTGATAGGCAAGCAGCAGCACGAACAGCGTCAGCAGCAAGGTCAGTACATCAATGAAACTCAGCAGCCAGGCATCCTGATCAACACTGTTCTGCGCATGCTCCTGTTCCCAGGGCAAGCCAGCCTCGGTCCGCTGCACAGCGGCGACGCCGTGCAATTGCGGACGTTCCCAGCGCTGGGCTTGATTGCCTGTATACATACGATCTAGGCCCGCACCAGACTCAGCACTTGCGGTGACTGTGTCGGTTCGCTGTGCAACTCAAACGCCTCCAGAGTTTCCCGGATCAGGGTCGGATGGCGCTTCTCATAGGTCATCAGCATGCCTTCCATGAGCATGCCCATCTGCAAGAGTCGTTGATGGGTGCGGTGCTCCATCTTGATCGCCAGCGGTTTGAAAAACAGATTCGCGGCAATGATGCCGTACAAGGTCGTGATCATGGCGAACGCCATACTGTTACCGATTTCACCCAGGCCGCTGTCACCCAAACCGGAGAGCATATGCACCAATCCAAACAGTGTGCCGAGCATGCCGAATGCGGGCGCCAATACCGCCATGGTGCGCAGAATCTGCGATTCGCCCTGCTCACGTGTACGCAAACCGGACATACGCCACTGCAGCGACTTGGCCAGATCCTGTGGCTGACAACCATCCGCTAGCATGCGCAGTCCCGCATGCAGAAAAGGATCGCTGACATCTTCCAGTTCACGCTCGGCGGCACGCAGGTTACCCATACGGAACCAGTCGGCGAAACGTAACAGCTGAGTGACTTCTGTTTGCGTCGGCGGTAATTCATCGCGGAATAATTCAGGCATGCAGCGCAATACCGCCCGCACATCACGGATGGGGCGACTGACGATGGTCGCCGCCAGCGTGCCGCCAAGCACCACCAACAATCCCGGAATGTTGAAGAACATGCCAACATGCTCCGGCGACATGACTATCATTCCGAGCAGCAACACGCAGCCGCTGACCAGTCCGATCACTGTGGATTGCCGATAGGCTGTCATCTGTGCACCCCTGTCTCATGGCCATACCCCACACACCGCGCGGAGGCATCTACGTTGACCTTTAAACAGGCAAAATCCGTTCCCACCGCTATAGCGCCAGGGCCTCAGGTGCAATGTAATACATTTATTATATAAATTAGATAGTAACGAAATATTACAAAATATCAGGACGCCGGGGAGCGGCAAAGGATCGCCGCCTATGGCAAGCAAAGCACACCCGAAGCCTGGGGAAATTTGTTCTAACGCTGACTCGTTGAATTACCGTGCCTGCCGAGCAAGGGGCGTAGGTCGGGTTAGCGTTAGCGTAACCCGACATTTTCAAGCACCGGCGTCGGATTACGCGATGAGTCTG
>JBGSOE010000415.1:0-2117 GCA_041739295.1 Thiohalobacterales bacterium
GATCCTCGATTATTGTGAAACGCATGGCGGCCAGGTAAGTAATCCGCTCTGGCGTGCGCAGTTCACCGGTAAACACTACGGCGACGCGCTGCAATTGGATGAGGGCATCGATAACATTTCGGGGGCCACGCTCTCCTGCAAGCACATCACCGAAGGTGTGCGGCGGATATTGGCCATTTATGAAACCGCCTTAAAACCCTGAACTGTATCCACAGCAACGTTATGCGTGAACTGCAGCCACATCACAAAATCGTCTTGCCGATACGCCTGAGCGCGCTGCAACAGCGCTGGGTCTGCGGCAGCCGCACTGTCCTGGCTATCGGGCGTGCTGTGGCTCCTGTTTCACTATTTCCTGCAAGTAGACGGGGCATACGGACCACAACCCAGTAGCCTTGAACCCTGGTGGCTTAGACTGCATGGCCTAGCCATGTTCATTATACTACCCGTCATCGGAACGACACTCGCGCACCATGCCCACCGTGCCTGGCGTCTCGGTAAGCACATGACAATGGGTGCCGTCATGGGCATCCATCTCTGTTGGCTCGCAGCGAGCGGTTACGCACTGTATTACTTCGCCAGTGAGGCCAATGAAGCCTGGTTGCCGATTGCACATTGGCTGCCGGGACTATGTCTACCTTTGATTATTTTTGCCCATGTGTATTTTGGTCGTGCATGCGCCACATTACGCAATGCCAGGCGGCGAACAAACGATACCCAGTCAACATTGATACAGGAACCTGGCCGATAACCTCTACCCACATTTCGATGCTCCCGCCCTTTCATATGACGGGACAAAGCCGCATTTGCTATTCCTACCAAGACTATTCACCAGAACAACCCCAGTAGACTTGAAAATCCCCACCGTTGAGGCATCATCTGCCGCATGACTAGCGAAACTGCCGCCGACGATGCAGGTTTTCTTGTCGCCCCCGCCGACTGGCCGGGCGATGAACAGTCCATCCGCGCACTCCGTGAGCGGGTGTTTATCCACGAACAAGGGATTCCTGCCGAACTCGAATGGGATGGGATCGATGCCGATTGCGCTCATTTGCTGGCCTATGATATGGAAGGCAATGCCATCGCCACGGCGCGGATGCAAGCCGACGGTCACATCGGCCGTATGGCGGTAGTGCCGGAATGGCGCGGGCATGGCGTCGGCGGTTCCCTGCTACTGATGCTGGTCGAACTCGCGGCGGCGCATAAATTGGATGAGGTCTATCTGGACGCTCAGACCAGCGTGGCCAGTTTTTATCATCAACACGGCTTCATTGCCTACGGAGACGAATTCATGGCCGCAGGTATTCCGCATATTCGCATGTCGCGTTTCACGTCTGACCCATGAACCCATAATAGGTGCCGCTTGTGTCACTGCCTGCCTTCAGCGATCTTGATCAAAACACCTGCCGACTCGGTGAGACCGCCGGTGAATTCGCCGTCACCACGCGTGATGACAACCGTACTGCCGCGGCGCTACTGGCAGCTCAGGCACGTCGCCAAGTCGAGCTATTCAGTCACGACCTCGAACCCATGCTCTACGATCAGCCAGCCTTAGTCGATGCGCTCACACAACTGTCGATCAGCAGTCCACGGGCGCGCATTCGCATCCTGGCCAAAGATTTTGAACGGGCCGTAAAGGAAGGACACCGCTTGGTGGAACTCAGCCGTCGCCTGAGCAGCTTCGTAGAACTGCGTAAAGTACACAGCGATTATCAGAGTTTTAACGAAACCTTCTTCTTGGCCGATGACTACGGCCTGCTGCACCGTCGCCATGCCCCACGCTTTGAAGGCGTATTCAGCTGCAAGGCGCAGATGGAAGTGCGCCGACTGCGTGCCTATTTCGATGAGGTTTGGGATCGCAGCGAACCCGATGCCGATCTCCGGCGGTTACATTTATGAAAAAACTTAGCGCGCTCTGGCTATGTGCGCTGCTGTTACTCATGGGCCTTAGTGGCACAACGGCAGCCGGCGACCGGATCGAAATCATACCGCTCAAGAATCGCACCGCCGATGAAATGATCCCCTTGTTACGTCCCATGCTGGATTCCACCGAGGCGCTGAGCGGTACTGGATACCAATTGATTGTGCGCGCGACACCTGAGCGCCAGCAGCAGTTGCTC
>JBGSOE010000427.1:0-2956 GCA_041739295.1 Thiohalobacterales bacterium
GCGGCGACTGCCATTTGTACTGAACGGGGATGGACGTACCACCTCCACACCGAAGCCACGCTGCCCCAGGGGAGTGAACTGGCGAATCTGCTGGCGTTGTGGGCGTATCGTGCGACGCGCTACCAGGAACCGCAGGTGACAAACGCGCTCTGCACGCGGTTGAGAGGCAACAGGCAAACACTCTATGCACTGGTCATGGACATCCACCGTCAAAGCGGACTGTCTAGCTCGCAGATCGCGTGCTGTCTGTATCACCTGCTGTGGCATGATGTCATCCAAATGGACTGGCATGGGCTGCTGTTTCAAGCGGGTGTTCCCAATCCTGAGACCGTTCTGTGGTTGAAAGGCGGTGAGGGATGAACCAGACGACTGTGGAAGGTGTCTTACGTCCGGGCTGGTATCTGTACTGGCAGTCGCGGCGCTACCGAATGCTGTCATTTGACACGGCAGCGCTGGTCGTTCAGGTGGAAGCTGTCGAAACAGGCGAACAGTCCAGCTTCCAGTTGGCACACTTGCTTCTGGAAACGTCCACGAAGTTAGCACCCCTGTTTGCACCGACATTGGCCCTGTTGGATGCGCTTATTGCCCGCCAGCGTCCGACACCTGCTGTCACCCCTACGGACGATTTACCCATGACTCTGCTGGCACGGGCGGATCGTATCATTCAGGTCATTCAGCAGGTAGATGCACAGATGCGAGCCGTCGTCCGACAGACACAAGACCGGTCCTACACGGCTGTACTGCGGCAGATGCTGGCGCAATTGGATGACCCGGTGTCGCTGGCGACGTATTACCGTTACCGGGACTGCTACCAGCAAGCACAGGGGGACCGGGGGCGAATAGCCGCTTCATTGCGGCGGGAGAGTTACAACCAGACCCGCCTGAACACCGCCCAGCAGCATTTTGTGGACACGCTCATTCTGCGATTCTACGCCCGTCAACCGCCCATTCGCCCATCCACGCTCTACAAACTGGCACAGAAGGGCTTTGTGTTTACGCACATTAGAAGAACATTAAATCTTGCTGTCTGGTATTGACCCTCACATTATGTCAGCACCTACCCTTTGATTGGTAGATCCAGAGCGCGTTGACCATTTTCCCTTTTCCTGGGATTGGTTAGATCGCTTGTGATAGCGGTGGTTTCCGGTATAGCGCATCGCAATAAGCTGACATTGTGGATTGTTCTCCATCAAACTGATAAACACACGCGACGATTCCGATCTATCTGCGTATGCCAGAATGGGTGGCTGTCCTTTGAAGACAACGTAGACTAGCATCCGGAACCCTTGAGTGAGAGTGAGCACAATAATGTATACGAGTGGTGAATTTGCACGCATGGCACAGGTGTCTCAACGACAATTGCGTCACTGGGATGATATCGGGTTGCTACGACCCCAAAAAGTGGACTCCCAGACAGGCTGGCGCTATTACAGCGCGAGCCAACTCACAGCGTTGAATCGGATTGTTGCACTGAAAGAACTCGGTTTGTCGCTCGACCAAATCCGGCGCTTTATTGAAGACGATGTGTCATTGGATGAAATGCAGGGTATGTTGTTGCTGAGAAAAGCTGAAATTGAGCAACAAGTACTGGCTGAACTCAGTCGCGTTCGCACCATAGAATCACGCCTCAAGCAAATCCGTGAAAGCGGGCAACACGTCCGTGATGTGGTCGTCAAGCATATTCCAGAGCAGATGTATCTTGGTATGCGCTCAATTGTCCCCGATTGGGAATCAACCTTGAGAGTCTGGGAGCACGTTACACCTTTATTGCCAGAGCCACCGAACGATGTCTATGGGGATTTCCTCGGTATCCTCCACGCAGATGGTGTTACAACGGATTATTTTGATATGGAAGTTGGACGCATACTGCGTACCCCAAGCCATCCGCCACTCGCCACACAAGACGGTCAGCCATTTACTGTCCGGCAATTACCTGCCTCCGAGATGGCGACCTTTGTCCATAAGGGATCGGCGTATGAAGCGCACATCGGTTTTGGTGCTGTCGGTGAATGGGCAGAAATGAACCACTATGTCTTTGCTGGACCCATGCGGGGAATCATCCTGCATCCCATCTCCTTTGAAGACTCAAACAATATCATTGTCGAGATGCAGTTCCCCATTCAGAAGCAAGATGTCGATTTCAATTTATTGAACACCGATAACCTCTAACAGAGAAAGTACATCATCCATGGATAACTGGGTCATTCTAGGTGTTCAAACCAGTGTATCAACCGTTGCCTATGCGCTGATATTTTCCTGGTATGTGCAACCGCGCATCGCTAAGTTGCCGTTTGAAACTGCCGTGGGTCCGATGCTATTGGTACACCTGTTTCGCTTCCTGGGTTTTACATTGCTGGTCATCGGGCAAACAGACCCCTCGGTCTCCCGTTCAACATTGGAGGCAATTGCCTATGGCGATATGCTGGCGACCATCAGCGCATTAATCGCTGTACTTGCTCTGCGCAGACAGTCTGGTTTGGCAGTGCCGTTGATCTGGCTCTTCAGTATCATAGGTTTTGCGGACCTCGCCAATGTGTTTCGGCTGGCACTCAATGCGGATCTATTCAATCACTATGTGGGTGTGATGTGGTTGGTCGCCATCGTGTTTTTCCCGGTCGTCATCATCTCACATATTTACATTGTGTATCGGCTGCTCAACAAACGAAACGAAGACCGTGCAATAAGTGCCGCCAGAGCTTGATCGCTACAAAATCCAAAACAACGTATACACAGAGAGAGTAATATCGTGAATAACTGGGCAATTCTAGGGTTACAGTTCACCGTCTCGGCGCTGGCATCCGCACTCATATTTTTTGAATACGTGCTGCCGCGCCTCTCAAAGTTATCGCTTGAAAAAGCAGTCCTACCCATGTTGCTGCTACAGGCGTTTCGCTTTACCGGCATGACTCTGCTGGTCACCGGACAGTCTGATCCTGCTATTCCACAGGATGCCCTA
>JBGSOE010000477.1:0-3344 GCA_041739295.1 Thiohalobacterales bacterium
CTATTTACGAAAAAGTCACTCCCGGCAAGCAGTACGCCGCGGATGATGGTTTTGGTCTGCTTAAGCAGCTGGCCAGTGCCAAATTCAAAGAAGCCGTCGATGTTGCCGTGAATCTCGGCGTCGACCCGCGTAAGTCCGATCAGGTGGTGCGCAGTTCCACCGTACTGCCAAACGGCACCGGTAAGACTGTTCGTGTCGCCGTGTTCGCACAAGGCGCTAACGCTGATGCCGCCAAGGCTGCCGGTGCTGATATCGTCGGCTTCGAAGACCTGGCCGAAACCATCAAGGGCGGCGTTATGGATTTCGACGTCGTTATCGCCAGCCCCGATGCGATGCGCATTGTCGGTCAGTTGGGCCAGATCCTCGGTCCGCGTGGTTTGATGCCGAATCCGAAAGTCGGAACGGTGACCCCGAATGTTGCCGAAGCCGTGAAAAATGCCAAGGCAGGTCAGGTACGTTACCGCACCGACAAGGCCGGGATTATTCATTGCACGATTGGTAAGGCGGATTTTGAAGTCAATGCCCTGAAGGAAAACCTGCAGGCATTGCTGGCGGATCTGAACAAGATGAAGCCGTCCACTGCCAAAGGTGTTTATATAAAGAAGATTACGGTCTCGACGACCATGGGTCCTGGTGTTGTTTTGGATCAGGCGTCGTTGGCTTAAATACAGGGACGAGGTCCGAGGTCCTAGGGGCGAGTGAGGAAGCAGGTTTTCCTCGGCCCTAGCTCCTAGAGCCTAGTTCCTGGTTAACTAACTTTGTGGCATTACCGGGTACGCGAGTCAGAGTCGTCCGGTAGTCGCCGTCAAAGACCGCAGGCGCTGAGGTGTACCTGCCTGTGGGGACAGATCTTTAGTTCTGTCCCCGTACGGTAGAACCCCGAAGCTTAATGGCAACAGCCTGCGCAGGCGGTGTAGCCCCAGACAGAATTTCTTGTCCGTGGCCACCGTACCGTGGAAGGGTGAAGACCCTTTCTTGTACTGGTCTGGATGCACAGCGAATGCCGTGTATCCCAGGAGGTTATCGATGGCACTGAGTCTTGAAGAGAAGAAGACCGTTGTCGCCGAGGTGGCGGAAGTTGCTGCAACAGCATTCTCCGCAGTGGCTGCTGAATACCGTGGTCTGACCGTCGAACAACTCACCGAGCTGCGCAAAAAGGCGCGCGATGGCGGTGTTTATGTCCGTGTGGTCAAAAACACCTTAGCACGCAGGGCCGTGGCAGGTACCGAATTCGAATGCATCTCTCCGGGATTGGTGGGGCCGCTGGTTTTAGCGTTCTCCCAAGCTGATCCGGGTGCGGCTGCGCGCGTGATTCGTGATTTTGCCAAGGGTAATGACAAATTGGTGGTTAAGTTCGTGTCCGTGGGCGGCCAGTTACTGGCGGTTGGCGATATCGAGCGTTTGGCCAGTTTGCCGACCCGCGACCAGGCCCTTGCCATGTTGATGGGCGTAATGAAAGCCCCGATCGAGAAGCTTGCCCGCACGATCAACGAAGTGCCCGGCAAGCTGGTTCGCACGGTGGCTGCTATTCGCGACCAGAAACAGGCGGCAGCTTAATTTCACATTCTAAACATTTCATGCCGCGCACAACGCGGACAAGAGTAATAGGAGTTATTGATCATGGCCGTTTCCAAAGAAGATATCCTTGAAACCATCTCCAACATGAGCGTGATGGAAGTTGTTGACCTCATCTCCGCGATGGAAGAGAAGTTTGGTGTTTCCGCTGCCGCTGCTGTTGCCGCTGCGCCGATGGCCGGTGCCGCTGCTGCTGCTGTCGAAGAGCAGACTGAGTTCAACGTGATCATGTCCAGCTTCGGCGCCAACAAGGTCAACGTTATTAAGGCGGTCCGCGCGATCACCGGTCTGGGCCTGAAAGAAGCCAAGGACCTGGTCGAAGGCGTTCCGGCCACAGTCAAGGAAGGCATTCCCAAGGCTGAAGCCGACGACGTCAAGAAGCAGTTGGAAGAAGCCGGCGCGAGCGTCGACATCAAGTAAGCAAGAGCTTGCAAATCTTGTTTCCGGGCGTGGTGTTACCGCGTCCGTGCTCAAGATGGGACGTGGCTGGCAGCGGAATTGCGCTGCCGGCCTTTTCCCGTTGGTTATGAATACAGGCACTAGGTTCTAGGTGCCGGGGCTGAGAATAACCGCCCTGGAATCTCGTCCCTAGCGACTAGCAGCTGATTTAATTGAGAGGAATACCGATGGGCTACAGCTTCACCGAGAAAAAACGCATTCGCAAGGATTTCGGCAAGCGTCCCAGCATACTTGAGGTCCCGTATTTGCTGGCGACACAGATCGAGTCCTATCGGGATTTCCTGCAGTTAGACAAAAAACCTGACCAGCGCGCCAGTGCAGGTTTGCACGCCGCGTTTTCGTCGGTGTTCCCGATTTCCAGTTATTCCAATAACGCCAAGTTGGAATATGTCAGCTATCGTCTTGGCATACCGACTTTCGATGTGAAGGAATGTCAGATGCGCGGCATGACCTATGCTGCGCCACTGCGTGCCCTGGTTCGCCTGGTGATCTACGATAAGGAGGCGAGCACGCCGACGATCAAAGACATCAAGGAGCAAGAAGTCTACATGGGCGAACTGCCGCTCATGACCGATACCGGCACGTTCGTCATCAACGGTACTGAGCGCGTTATTGTTTCGCAGCTGCACCGTTCTCCGGGTGTGTTTTTCGATCACGACAAAGGTAAGACCCACTCATCAGGTAAGCTGCTGTTCTCTGCACGCGTGATTCCTTATCGTGGTTCCTGGTTGGATTTCGAATTCGATCCCAAGGATTGCCTGTTTGTGCGTATCGATCGCCGCCGCAAGTTACCGGCGACCATCCTGCTGCGCGCGCTGGGATACGATGTTGAGCAGATTCTCGGCATGTTCTTCGAGACCAATGCTTTCCATTTCGGCAAGAACGAAATTAAATTGGATCTGATTCCCGAGCGTCTGCGTGGTGAGACTGCGAGCTTCGATATCGCCATCAAGGGCAAGACCCTGGTTGAGGAAGGTCGTCGTATCACGGCACGTCATATTCGCGAGCTGGAAAAGGCGAACGTGACTGATCTGGTGGTGCCGGAAGATTACCTGTTCGGTAAGGCGCTGGCGCACAATATTGTTGACACCTCCACCGGTGAAGTCGTGGCTAACGCCAATGACCTCCTGACCGCCGAGCTCATTCTGAAGATCCGTGAAGCCGGTGTGACGGATATCCATACCCTGTTCGTCAACGATCTCGATCGCGGCCCCTATATTTCTGAAACCTTGCGCATCGATCCTTCGCGTAGTGAGTTAGAGGCGCAGGTCGAAATCTACCGCATGATGCGACCGGGTGAGCCGCCGACC